>NZ_CAMJUE010000133.1 GCF_946408925.1 uncultured Methanobrevibacter sp. | reverse complement strand
AACGGGTTTCAGAAATTAAGTTTTGAATTGGTGATGGTGGGTGTTAATGTTTTATCAAATGGTGCAAGAATACCTTGACTTCTTCAAGTCGAGGATAAATTGCATAAAAAGGGCATTAGTTATCAAATGCTCTTGGTAATTCTTTATATGTTGTCGGTTGATATATTATATTTTGTGTTCAAAATTAATTGGAATATAAAATAGATATTTGATGTGTTTTTTCATGTTAGATGAGTGTATTATTGTTAATGAAGGTTTGAGGGTTAAGTTGTATCCTGATAAGGTTATGGTGGATAAATTTAATCGGAGTCTGGGTAATGCTAGATTTGTTTGGAATAATTTATTAACAGAATACCAAAAAACCTTTGAATTATTTAAACAACATGGTTATACAAAGCTAAAATGCAATCAAACCACATTCAATACAATGTTAACAATGTTGAAAAAGGAATATTCATTTTTATATGAAAGCGAATCTAGCACATTGCAGCAAGTCTATCGTGACTTAATACGCTCATTTAATGGATTTTTTAAAAAAAATTCCAATTATCCAAAATTCAAATCCAAAAAAAATCCAAAAAACGGATTCAGAATACAAAACAATAATAATATCAAAATAACCAGTAGCATAATTGTTTTACCTGTATTGGGAGAAGTACATTACCGTACCAGCCCACAATATAAACAATTACTAAAAGAATCCAAAATCAACAACGTAACCATCAAAAAAGAACACAACCATTACTACGCAGTTTTCAACATCGAAACAGAAAAACAACCAATGGAAAAGACAGACAAAGCAGTAGGAATTGATCTAGGCATACGAACACTAGCCACCCTCAGCAACGGACTAAAGATAACCAATTTAGACACCACACGCGAGGACAAAATGATCAAAAAATACCATCGAGTCCTATCCCGAAAAAAATACAACAGCAACCACTACAATAAAACACTAAAAACACTAGGCAAATGGATACAAAGAAAAAACAACCGCTTAAATGATGCATACCACAAATTAAGCCACTACCTAGTAAAAAACTACGACATAATCAGCATGGAAAACCTAGACATCAAAGAACTATTCCAATATCAAATGATTTTATTTGGATTATCAGAATTGGTTGATGATGTTACAGATGAAGAATCTGAAGAGATTAAACAGGAATTCCATAAAATTTTAATTGAAGAAATCCCTAAATAACCATTTTTAAATTTCATCACCCAATAAGAAATCTAAAATATTCATATGTTTTATCCCATCTCTTGACATGTCAAACTCGTCAGTTGATATTACATATTTTGGATAATTGTCCTTAACCAGAATCATGGGAGGAATTCCCTTTCAATTGTTTCTTCATGAAAAACCTATATGGATAAGTATAAGTTAACAAATTTTAAAAAATTAAAATTGTTGCATTATAAGTTTACAATTTGATTAACTTCTAAAAGCAGTCAATGGTTCAGACTTGTTAAAACTTCTTCAATGAAATATTCATGAATTAAAGTGTCCTCTGTTAATTCTGGATGAAATGAAATTGCAATGTTGTGTCCTTGCTGAATGGCTATTATTTCACCATCAAATTCTGACAATATCTTAATATCATTTTTGGACCCATCATAAGATTCAAGTGCCGGTGCTCTAATAAACACACCAGAATACTTTTGATTTAATATTTCAATTTCCGCTTCAAATGAATCCTTCTGCCTACCATAGGTATTTCTTTTAACAGTTATGTCCATAAGTTCAAGTAGCGGCTGGTTGAAATCTGTTTTTTTGCCAAGAAGCACCATTCCAGCACAAGTTCCAAAGACAGGAATATTATTTTCTTTAATAACTTTATCAATACCCCTTTCCTTAATGAGCTTGCCAATTACAGTACTTTCCCCACCGGATATGATTAATCCATCACATTTTTCAACATCATCACTGTATCTTACTTCTTCCACTTCTATATCGAGTTTTAAGTTTTCAACGGTTTTTCTTGTCATGTCAAAGTGTTCTGAAACTGCACCCTGAAGATTTAGGATTCCGATTTTTACCATCTAAGCACCTTAAAAAATAATTAAAAATATGAGGAATTTTAAATTCCCCTGTCCTGCATTCTGTCGGATTCGCTCAAAGTTGACATTTCCAGACCTTTCATGGCTTCGCCCAATCCTTTGGATACTTCCGCCAATACTTCAGGCTTGTCGTAATTTGCAGTTGCTTCAACTATTGCTTTTGCAAATGCTTCAGGATTGTTTGACTTGAATATTCCTGATCCCACAAAAATGCCGTCGGAACCTAACTGCATCATGAGTGATGCGTCAGCAGGTGTTGCAATTCCTCCTGCAGCAAAGTTGACAACAGGTAATTTGCCCAATTCTGCAGTTTGCTTTACAAGTTCAATTGGAGCTTCGATGTTTCGCGCATATTTCCAGAGTTCCTCTTCCTCCATTCCATGTATTGTTCTGATTTCTCCCATCACCATTCTCATGTGGCGAACTGCTTCTACAATGTTTCCTGTTCCAGGTTCTCCTTTGGTACGAATCATAGCTGCACCTTCGTCAATTCTCCTTAGTGCTTCACCAAGGTTACGTGCACCACATAC
>NZ_CAMJUE010000132.1 GCF_946408925.1 uncultured Methanobrevibacter sp. | reverse complement strand
TATCGCTCAATCAATTGACTTACTGAGATGTTTAATTCTTTTGAAGTTTCAACCAGTCTCACTTCTACCATTCCATCACCAAATATATCTTTCTTATCAGACATTTCAACACCTCCACAATATTATTATCATAATCAATACTTAAAATAGTACCTCCCATACCTTTATCTACAAGGCAAAAATCAACAAAAAGGGTTATGCAACCTTTAAGATAAAAAAACTGACAAAGAAAGGCAAATATAGAGCAACAATTAAATTCAAAGAAGACGGAATATACAAACCGTCTACTAAAAAAATAAGAATAACAATTAGATAGAAGAGTTTCTAACTCTTCTAAAAACTTTTTTTTAATGATTAATTCTTTGTTTTAGGTAGGCATTGCCGAAATAAGCTGCAGCTATTCCTAAAATTATGAGCAGAAACACCTGACTGCCAATATAAGTATCAAACCATGCCCCACTCATTTTACCCATGAAAAGAGAAATAACCGGTGACTGCAGCAAACCTGTCAATATACCCACAACTAAACCCATGACTATTGCATCATTTCTGTTTTTCATGTTAGCGGCCAATATGATAACAGAAAGTATAACTGCCACCGGAAATGCAAAAACAGTCAGACCTGGATTTGCATATAGGCTATATTGGTATATTGAAAACTGGGTTAAATAGTAAAGCACAAAACCTATAATCAGGGATCCAATCAATGCGATAACCGTGAATTTAACAGTGTCCACCAAACTAAAATTATTTTTGTTAATATTCATTTTTATCACGGTTTAATTTATGGATTTATTAATATAAAAATGTTTTAGATTGAAAACATCACGAGTAAAAAAATAAACACATCAGTAATTAAGTGAGTGAGATATGAAACAAATACATTTTTAGTCTTTATATATCCGTAAAACTCAAATATTGAACCGAAGCCCTGTACAAATATTGCAAATATCAGTGTTATGAAGCTATATGCATGCATAGATGCAAAAATAAACATCACAAGAATCATGGAAACGACAATGGCAAGTTTACGATTATTTGTATATTTAAAAATCACCCTCATGAAAAACAGAAAAGGTATCAGTTTCATGAATTCCTCACCCATCAGTGAAAATACGGATGCAAGAATATACATCAGATTGATACTGCTTTGCTCCACTGTTCCGTCGGTGGTTATGCCGACATACCCCAGTGCTGCTGACACGACAGTCGCATATATCATATATCCGACAAAAAGGGCCACAGCAAGGCCAACCTCCCTAAGTGTAGGCTTTTGAAAAATCGCCTTATAATCCCACTTCAGGAAATACAAAACAGGAACAACCAAAATAAGACATGAGATTATCCCGGATAATACGCTTTCACCTGCTGTGAACAAAAATCCTAAAAGGATAAGAGGTACGAAAACAATCCAACCCCATTTTGGAACATGAGGATTTTTGCGGTAAAACGGAAAATCCAAATCCTTTTTCTCAAAATTGAACCAGCCAATATTTTCCATATGAATATATTATTCTTAGCAGTAAATATACATTTTGAATGTGTAATTTGTGAAGTCTTTTGAAGGATAATCAGAAAAATATTTGGAATTTTTAAGTCCATAGAACACATTGTTTAGAATCATATTCAAAGCCAATACTTGAACTTCCACCGCCAGTTAGATGATGGAAAAGATTAAGTGCTTAAGAGAATTATCTTAACCAGCAAAAATTTCATCATAATCAACATCATAACCCCTGCTTTGATAATAAGCATAAAGTTCGTCCTTTCCAGTCAAAATATTAGGGTCAGCTACACGTTTACGGGCAAGCTCGATTTCTTCATGAGTGGCTCGCCTCATACAATTATATTCCGCACAGTTTAAATTATTCTCCATAGTGACATACTCCTTTTTGGCTAATTGTATATCTTTTAGGTTCTTATCAGTTATATACTTTAATAATTCATTACCATACCGAATATCATGCATTTTAGCAATAATTTCATCATCCCCATATCTAGACACACAGAATTCAAGAGAAGTTAGTGAAATTTTAATTGAAGACAAATTTGCATCATGCACTAAAGTTTTATGCACTCCTTTCGCCTTTAGAATCCAGAATGAATTGAACCCCGCAACCAATTCATAATCCTCAAACAATCTATTGAAAATTCCAAAATTTTTACTTGAAGGATGAAACAACAATTCATTTGGATGATTATGTATAGAAGCAACATTGAATCCTTCAAATTCACCCTCATCAAAAACAATTTTAACATTGTCAAATGTTCCTTTAATACATTTAAGAATCTCTCCAGTAGTATAATCAAAGTACAATACAATTTCATACTCTAAATTACGGGTTTTCTTTACAAACTCATCAACAGTTTCATATGCACCATCACCAAATTCATCCGGCAAATCCTCACGTTTAATTGAAGGCACATTCTCAATTTTTAATTTCCCATATTCTTCCAAATCAGATTGTGAATTAAAGATTGAAGCCAACAAAAATATTAAACATGTTAAAAAATTTTTAAGTTTCATAACCTTACATTAACTTATTTCACATATAAAGATTAATATTGAACTTAAAAAGAAAAATACTTAATAAATGAATTTTTCACCTAAATTTAACAAAGTAAAAGCAATATTTCAATTT
>NZ_CAMJUE010000131.1 GCF_946408925.1 uncultured Methanobrevibacter sp. | reverse complement strand
TTTGTCTTGCAAGCGTTTTTGCATCCATGACTGGTCCGATTTCAATTTTACCTAATAACACTGAATCTGGAGGAATATTGGACAATCTTTCAGCTATTGAGGATGCTGCCTCAAACCATAATAATTATAATTATCAAGATTCCAGTGATGATTCAAGTAATGATCATTCATCTGATAAAAGTGATGATTCACATGTAGAAACAACTACTGATGACTCAAAAAGCAGTTCGAGTTCATCTTCAAGTAGTTCCAGTTCTTCTGATAGTCATTCTGGTTCTTCCAGTCATTCCAGTTCTTCTGGAAGTAGTTCGGATGTTGAAACTACACAAGATAGTGGTTCATCCAGTAGTGATTCAAATGTTGAAACTACCACTGGATAATCTTTTTTTCTTTTTTTTTTAAAAGTCAAGTAATTTCTCTATATCAAATATTACTGAGTTAATGGCCAGGTTGAATAGTCTTTCTCCGTATTCCTCATCGATATAAACGCCGTTTTCCTCAATGTCTCTTGCGCCCTCTTCGATATTTGGATCGTCTCTTCGTGCCTGCTTGAATCCATGCAGACCCACTTCCTCGTATTCATTGACATTTGCCTGGTTTTCCAGCTCATCCTCATTGACAATGCCTAAAACCTTAGCCATTGACAACTCTCCGCTTCCACCGTGAGGGCCTTCGGATGAAATCACCTTGTTGTTGAATGTTATTGCCAAATCAGTTTTATCTTCAATGTCCCATAATTCGGCCATAAGTGGAATATTTCCTCCATGTGCGTTGACGATAACCACTTTTTCAATGTTCAGGAATTTCTTTGCCTGATTTAATGTGTTTATGACATTTTCCTTTAACTCATCAAGGGAAACATGAACTCCATGGTCGATTGTATCCAGTTCATAGGCGGGAAATATTATTCCTAAAAATTTTGCTCCGCTTAAAAGAGATGATTGAAAAGCGATGTGGGCTCCGATTTTGGCATCAGTATCAATTGGAAGTGCAGGGCCATGGTTTTCCAAGTGTGACCCAAGTGCGATTATGCCAACTTTGTGAACTTCCGGATTTCTGATGTTGCCCGCTCTGTATCTTAACTCAGCCATATTCACACCTTCATATTTCAAAGTTCCAGATGTCGTCACCGACATAATGTTTGGTTTCAACGGCCTTTCCGGAATCATTGGCAACCATTTCCTCACCACTTATTAAACTAACTCCAATGGCCAGTGGTTTTCCATGAGTTTCATCGATGATGAGTACAATATCTCCTTCCTCAACGCCTTCTGAGGCATCAACGATTCCAGGACTCATGATGTCTGCACCATTGCTTACAAATCTGATTGCACCCATATCCACTGTTACAGTTTTTGCATCAATCTGATTGGCAAGAGCTGCCTTAAGTGTTGGGAATGGTTTGTCATCAATAATTATAATATAAGGTTCTCCATCTACCAAAATAAATGAATTAGGTTCTGCTTCAAGTATCTCAACATTCTTTTTTCCTTGAAGCAAATCTCCATATTCACCCAATTCTGATTTTATTTCTTTGATTTTCTTTTTTTTCAGGAAATTTCTTTTCTTAACTTTAATTGCCATGTTATCCCAATATTATTTTAATGAATAATATTTGGTATTATGAATTAATAAACCTATTTGTTCATAATCGAATATTCACTGTTTCTTGAAAAGACATATCTGCAGTCTATTTCATCACCAATGTCAGCAATTATTAACGGAGGATCTTTAATTGCATATCTTGTGATTGCGCTTGCATTGTTGTCGCTTAATTTTACTATTGACTGGTTGATTATTTCAAGCTCTTCAAGGCTGAATTTTATGGTTGGTATGATAATAGGATAATATTTGTGAATCATTCGGTTGTAGTAGGGTTCTTTTCTGAAAAACAGGTAGTTTTTAGATATTAATTCCTGACTGATTTCCCTAAAGTGAATCGGTTTTATTCCCCTTTTTGATTTGATGTATGTTTCGTTTGTCAGCAATTCGCCGTAAAGCTCGTAATAGTTAAAGTCAATGAAATATAGGAGGCTGCACAGCACTGTCTTTCCAAAGTTTGGCTTGTTTATGCATTTGGTCAGGATGTACATTATCAAATCAATATATTTTTCACGGTTTAATTTCATTGATATCACGGTGATGGTTCAGTGGAAATATTTTTGTAGGAGTTATTATTTAACTAAAGTGTGAGAGCATTTGGAAAGTAACCTTTTTTTGGTTAATCCCAATATTGATGTTGGTTTTTTGCTATTTTTTGGCTAAAATAAGGTAACCTTTATATAGTAGGTTAGTTATAATTAATAGTATTAGTTTTAATTAGGTTTTGTCTTATCTTAACTTGATTATATTATGTCTAATAATGAGTGTTAAATACTCTATTCATATTAAAAAACTATAAAATTTGTAATAATATAAGGTGATATAATGAGCGGACAAAATGTTCAAAGACCACTTGACGCATTAGGAAAATCTGTGGATTCTCCTGTTTTATTAAAACTCAAAGGAGATCGTGAATTTAGAGGTATACTTAAGAGCTTTGATTTACATATGAATTTGGTTCTTAATGATGCAGAAGAGTTACAAGACGGAGAAGTAACTAGAAAACTCGGTGTTGTGCTCATTAGAGGGGACAATATTGTTTATATTTCACCATAAGTATTATTCAATACTTTTCTAGATTATATTTTTACGATAGCTTAAGGAGGTGTATCAATGTCAAAGGGAACTCCATCAATGGGTAAAAAGAATAAAAA
>NZ_CAMJUE010000130.1 GCF_946408925.1 uncultured Methanobrevibacter sp. | reverse complement strand
ACTCGAAATCAGGTTGTCGAGCAATCGGCACGTGAGTTCGAATCTCACCGCCTCCGCCATAATTTATTCGGTATATGGAAGTCCTGAGCTAAAAGCTTAGGACTTCAGCCGTTTTCAGGGCATTTTCAGACCCAAGATGTCCGTTCAAAACATCATCAATTTCGTGGATGTCATCGGTCATTTATCGTGTGTACACAGTATTTGAACTAACATTCTAAGCGTTTTATAGAAATTTAATATTAAAAACAAAGGGCTATGGTTTCAGACTTAAGCAATAGATCAAAAGGAATCATCGCCCTTTTTATATTTAAAAAATTCAAAGAGCTAGAGAATTGAAGTGCATTTTTAGCATTCTAATTCTTCGGCTTTTTTTGTGCCCAGAAAGGAGAGCCTTATCCGTAGAATTAAAAGCGGCGGCAGATTGCCCAGTTTTTCTCTGTTTCTGAAGATGTGCAATGTGATTGGAACCTCGCCAGATATGTACAGGAAGATTTATTGGCTCAAAATTCGTTAATCCCATATAACAGTTGCGAAGAACGGTAATAGTTGGAAACTTGCAGACAAAAAGTTAGGTTTGCAACTGTATATGCTTCAACTTGGAATGAGCAAGAAAAAGTCTTGACCGAATCGGTTGATTGTGTTATTTTTATATAAACCGAATAGGTTTATATAATTTTTATGAGGAGGCAATGATATGGAAAAATTTTTGAATTTACCTGTGGAAAAACAAAATTTGATTATTGATGCTGCATTAAAAACCTTTGCAGTGCATGGATATAAGAAAACATCTATTAGTGATATAGCCAGTAGTGCAGGTATTTCCAAAGCAATGGTATTTCATTATTTTGGCACAAAGAAAGAGCTATACGTATACTTGGTTAATATGTGTGTGGGCAGTATTAGTACCGAGGTTGTAGAGAAATTTGATGAGAGTATTACAGACTTATTTGATCGGATTGCATATACATCTAAGCTTAAAATGAATTTGATGAAAAAACATCCTTATGTCTCTTCGTTTATTCAGAGTGCCTATTTTGAAAATGATGATGAAGTTAAGGAAGAACTAAAAACTATTTTTAGCAAAGGTGACGGCAGAACCATCGGAAAGAAAATGGCTTTTGATGGTGCAGATTTTTCAAAATTCAAAGATGATGTTGATCCAAACCTTGTTATGAACATGATTGACTGGATTTCCGAGGGATATATGAGCAAAATGGCAGGTGTGGGAGAAAGTGATCTTGATGAATTATATAAGGTGTTTGAAGAATGCCTGAAACTTTTTAGAAGAAACTTTTATAAGTGATCATTAAAAATGAAGGAGGGAAAGTTTTATGAATTCATATGTGCTTAGTTTTCAGGAGATCGATAGACATAAGCTCATGGCAGTTGGGGGTAAAGGCGCCAACCTTGGAGAATTATCCAGAATTGAGGGAATACGAGTACCGGAGGGCTTTTGCATTACGACCGAAGCATACAAAAAAATAATCAACGAAACACCGGAATTAGACTCATTGTTGGAGCAATTGTCCCTGCTAAAGGCAGAAGACAGACAGAAAATCAGTGAAATCAGCGGAATGATTCGCAGGGTTATTGAAGGAATCATTATTTCAAAGGACATTGAGGAAGAAGTCCTTCATTATCTCGCAAGGTATGGTGAGAACAATGCTTATGCCGTGCGTTCCAGTGCCACAGCGGAGGATCTTCCTACGGCCTCCTTTGCAGGGCAGCAGGATACTTATTTGAATATCAAAGGAAAAGATTCGATTCTTAAGCATATCAGTATGTGCTGGGCATCACTGTTTACCGATCGTGCAGTTACCTATCGCATCCGCAATAACTTCGGTCACAGTAAGGTCTATTTATCTGTCATTGTTCAGCGGATGGTATTCCCCCAGGCATCAGGGATTATGTTCACAGCAGATCCCGTCACCTCCAACCGGAGGGTGTCATCAATAGATGCCAGTTTAGGGCTTGGTGAGGCGCTGGTCTCCGGCTTGGTCAATGCAGATATCTATAAAGTAAGAGAAGGCAGAATCGTCGATAAAAAGGTTTCTACCAAGAAACTTGCTATCTACGCCATAGAAGAGGGCGGTACGGAAGAAAGAGAGATTGAGACTGAACACCAGAATATGCAGACCCTGACAGACGAACAGATTTTACAGCTGGAGCGCATGGGAAGAACCATTGAGTCCTATTTCGGGAATCCACAGGATATCGAATGGTGCCTTTACGAAAATAAGTTTTATATTGTTCAAAGCCGTCCCATCACCACCTTATATCCTGTATCGGAGGTAAAGGACGATAAGAACCATGTATATATCTCCTTTGGTCATCGACAGATGATGACTGAAGCCATGAAGCCATTAGGACTGACAATTTTCCAGGAATGGATGAAGCGAATAACTGGTTCAGAAATGCCTGAGATGGGCGGAAGGCTTTATATGGATATATCCAATGAGCTTGCTTCACCTTTGATGTCCAAATTTTATTTAAAAAGCCTTGTGACAGTAGATGTTTTGATGCAAAAGGCCTTATACAATTTGATGAAACGAAAGGATTTTGTCAAAAATTTATATCGTGGGAAGACTTCCAAATCGGACACTTCTATGTGGCTGAAATGGGGTATTGACACCATCAAGGTCTATCGACAAAATGACCCAGAGATTGTCAAAAGCCTGATTGCTCAAAACGAAGCCTTCATACAAAGCAGGGAAGTAAAATTTGCAAATTTATCAGGGGTGGAATTGTTTGACTTTATACTT
>NZ_CAMJUE010000129.1 GCF_946408925.1 uncultured Methanobrevibacter sp. | reverse complement strand
GTGTCTTCTGCTTCAATATCAGAAGATATTGTTTCAATATCTGTATCGCTGACTTGCTCTAGTGATGTGTCATTTGTATCGGCCGCTGAAATTGCACTGATACTCATGATCATTACAAGGGATATCATCAGCAATATTCCTATCGTTTTTTTCTTCATTTTTAAAATACCTCAATTTATAAGTAAAGAATTAAACAGAACGAACGTTCTGTTATGTAAATGCTTTTTAAACAACATAAATTCTTTATTATACTATAATTTTTGTTTTAACCTAATATATATGAATTGCTATCACTGGCC
The DNA here is from genome assembly GCF_946408925.1 of uncultured Methanobrevibacter sp. Lineage (GTDB taxonomy): Archaea > Methanobacteriota > Methanobacteria > Methanobacteriales > Methanobacteriaceae > Methanocatella. The sequence goes on along the minus strand of NZ_CAMJUE010000129.1, from coordinate 2,570 downwards.
ACGATTAATCTAAAATTTTTTTCTAATTCATTCATTTTTAAAATCATATTTATAAAAAAAGACCAACTTATGATTTAAAAATTGTATAAAATAATAAAAATTAAAAAGAAAATTAAATATTCAGAAAAAAATTTATTAAATGAACTATTACCATAAAATCATATAAATGTCCAATTATTTTAACAGGTAAAAACTAAAAAATGTTTAATTCGTTCCAAAGTAGTTATGTTAAATTCTTTTTTAGGCGTATCTTTGAAAACAATGCCTGCTTCACATTGGCAGTTCTGATGTTTTTGCTGTTTTAAGGAATAAAACTGTGAAGTCAATCCGTATTTTCCAATATGGCCAAACCTCCGTTTTCCATATCAATTTTCCCCCAACAGAACGTTCGTTCTCTACATCATTTAATAACTAAAAAATATATAATTATTCAATGTATGAATACAAAACAGTTAATTTTAGAAACAACTTTAAAATTAATGGTTGAAAATCAGAATTCCATTATTTCAATTAGAGAAATCAGTAACGCATCAGGAATCGCTATTGGTGGGATATACCACCATTTTTCAAATAAAGAAGAGATTTATGATAAAATTACTGAAAGGTATTATATAAACTATTACAAATTCGATTTCGACAGGCTCCGCCAGATTAGGGGAAATGCAAAAGAGAAAATCCATGATGTCATGGCTGAGATTTTCAATCAAAAAGAAACCGGAATCAAAATCGAATCTTTTGGAGATGAAATCGACTACCGGGATATATTGCTGGTTTTGACAGCAAACGGATCCACTTATGAAAATCATGAGGAGCTGACCCAGAGTCTCATAAAGGAGCTGAGGGGATTTTTAGCAGAAATTATTAGGGAAGGTCAAAAAGACAGACAGATTCGACATGACGTCACAGCCGAGGATATTGCGGATTCATTAATCATCATGTACATGGGAATTCAATATAAATGGGAGATATATTTGATTGATGATATGATTTTGGCATTTGAAGATAATTTTAAGTTGGAATGGGAAAAGATGAGATTTAGAGAATAATTTATAAAAAGTGGTTAGATGAATACTAAAGATTTGATTCTTGAAAAAACGCTAAAGCTAATATTGGAGAAAGGCACAATTGACATTTCAATCAGTGAAATCCGAAATTCCACAGGACTTACAACCGGTGGCATATATTATCATTTTTCAGATAAAAACGACATATTCCAGGAAATCCTACAAAAGTATATGGTGGATTATATCAAAATCGATTTTGATAAAATCATCCTTGAAGGCTCATCAAAAAACAGAATCCATGACGCACTGTTTTATATTTTAAATCACTACATAACTGGTGTGGAAATTGAAAGCATCAATGAAAAAATCAATTATAATAGTGTAATACTTCTTTTAACTCCAAAGGGATATGCTTATGAGGGAATTACCGGGATAATTTCACAACTGGAAACGGATATTAAAATGTTTTTGGCCGACATTGTCGAAGACGGCAAAAGGAAAAATGAAATCAGACAGGACATCTCAACCGAAGACATTGCAGAATCATTCCATGTCCTGTATATGGGAATTCAATATTACTGGCTGGTTTTCCCGAATGAGGATATTGATTCAATGTTTGAGAAAAACTTTGAAATGACTTGGCAGGCCATTGAATGCTAAAAAAGTTTCTTTTATCACTTAAAAGGTAATAATATTGAAAAAATAAATATTAAAATCGACAAGTCGATTTTTGAAGAGATGAAAAACGAAATTGAACTTAAAAAATGCTTAAATCGATGAGATGCTAATGGAGTTGGGTGCAAAAAAACGAGGTAATCAACAAATTAAAGATCTGCTCCTCTGGACTCAAACATGCAAAGAAAAACCTTGGGGATAAGTTTGACACAAAATTGACTATAATCAGGTAAGAATCAGGGAGCTTGATGACTTCTCTGAAAAAATTCTTGAAAAGGATGTAATTGAGGGCATACATAATCTGGTCATATATCGAGGGTCTTTAATTGAGGATTATACTGTCTAAATCATGTCTAACTTAAGTTTAGCTTAGAAAATCTCTAAAACATATGGAGACTTATCTAAATTATGTAGGAATGCCATGCCTCTTTAAAGAGAATATCTTAAATTTTTATCCTATTGTCATTTTTTTCAATTTAATACAATTTTATTAGTTTAAATCAATTTTTAAGCCTATAAAATTGGTTATTTTATATGTTTTGATGTTTAATATTAATATGGTAGGTTTTGACAACTTAAATTTTAAATATCTCAATACAAATTCAATGATGTTACTATGAAAAAAATTGGGGAATAATATTGCAAATAACTTTGGAAATTATTCAGATAATTATCATGATTTTTAAGTGAATGATTTTTAGGGCGGTATTTTGTTGTTGAATTGAAAGGAATGGGTTTTGATATTTCATCTCTTGCGGGGTCCTCCCTGCCATTATATTCAGAGAATGTAGAAAAAATATATATTAATTGTAACTTATAATGAAATGAGAGAAATCTCATGAATTTGTATTGAATTATTGGGGTTGGAATCTTCTGATTCTGGCTTCATTC
>NZ_CAMJUE010000128.1 GCF_946408925.1 uncultured Methanobrevibacter sp. | reverse complement strand
TGTTTTTATTTTAATGCCATGAAATAGTAGGTTGTCTTGCCACTATAACCTTTTCCATTAATTTTATATCCGTAAATATCCGGATCAACCCACGAATACGAAACTGTTTTCTTATTAATCATTGCTGGCAAGTTCGAAACTGTTGCAAACCAGTTATTGCCTGTGTTGAGTGTGACTGTTGCACCATTGCTTAAAGTTGCTATGATGCTGACCGGCCGATTACCTGCCGCATCATTGTTATCCTGCCATGATATCTGAATGCTTGCAGAAGTTACTGGAGGATTATAATCTTGTATAATATGGAACTCTTCAACAATGGCATTATAACCTGCTGTTCTGTCGCAGCTGATTGAATAATTAATTGTTTCTCCGTTTTCATATTTCGGAAGTTCCATTGCACTTAAATCATATGTCCAATCTTGCGATTCAGATAAAGTTACTCCAGTAATTTCAACATCATCCTTGTATAAAGTTACATCAATGCTATCAGGCCGATTACCATCCCTATTCCCATTATCTAGCCAATCCACAGTTATTATGGCAGAAAAATCTTCAGGCTTATCCATAATTGTTATTGTATTGGAAACCAGATTGCCACAGGTGGCAAATAGGTTCACTTTACCAGCACCAGTTCCTGTATATGATAAGCTTCCAATTCCATTTTCATCAGTTATCGCACTACCTATGTAAATTGCCCTTACTTTCTTACCATTGATATAGACATTTTCAACTTTTATTTCATCATCGGTTTTAGGAAGTTCAGTTACATCATAAGTTAATGTATTATATCCATTAACAGAATCATCGGACTTAATATAAAGATTATGAACACCGACAGATGATGGAGAATAAATGTAACTATAAACCTTAATACTAAAAGTAGTGGAAGTTTCTTCTTCCAATGTCCCTGATTGAAGCGTGTCAATTAATGCATCATCTTCATACACGAATAATGGGAAACTGAAATCTGCAGGCATTTTGATACGTATTTCATACCCTTGAACTTTTTCAATCACAATATCCATGAGCGCCATCCTAATCACTCCTCAACAAATGGATTGTTTCACTAGTTCCATCGCAATACTCTACAACGATTTCGACAGTTGCCGGTTTATTAGTTAAGTCATTAAATGAACCAGTAGTTGCAACAGCAGATAAATCAGTAGTATTTACCTTTTCTCCTAATGCAGTATCAATTTTTTGATTTATTAATTTTTGAGTTTCATTAGCAGAAGAACCCATATTATTATGAGCAACAGTATCCCTAACAACACTTGCATTCATTTTACTTGCTTTATACAGAATACCAGTCGAACCTACACCTGCAAAAGCTGTGAAAGTGTTAGAATGAGTTGTCGTGATTGTTCCATTATTGTTTAGATTACCATGAATATGATCAATATCAGATTTTCCACCAACATCAGGAATTGAATTTCTTATATCCTGGTGAGCATTACTGCTGTTATTGTGCAAACTTATTTTAGTATTGATTGTATTCCCAATGCTATTTACAAAATTAGTTATGGTCTGTTTCATTGATTGTGAAAATTCCATCTAGATCACCCATTAAAGTTTTAAGATTTTAACATTGTGATAATACCAAGTTGATCCCTCAAAACTGGTAAATCCCCAATGCTTCAGTTCCTGTGTTCCTGTGTAGGTATAGGTTGCCTCACGGGTTACTGTATTGGTTGTTAGATCAGTTATTTTATTATGAAATGTGTTGCCTTCCCTGATTACTTCGATCAAATATTCTCTGTTAAAAATCATGTCTGGGCCGACATTGGATTGGCCGGAAACAACCTGTTTGTGCTGACCATTATTGTTGTTGAAATTACTTCCAGCTAAAAGCAACCGATAATTATTATTTCTGTTAGTTGTAGTATCAGTTATTGGCGAGCCCCAGCAAATGCTCAATCCTGCATTATACCATGTCCCGGCACTTGTCTGCTTAACAATGCATGAAACATACACATCCTCAGTTGTAGAGTACCACAATTCATAGCGATAGTGGCCAATATTGTTGTTTACAGAATTTACACTATAATAATGAGAAGTATTATCGGAGTATAATGTGGGAGCATCATTTACTGTTACTGTATTGGATTCAATGCCGTTACATTCTGCCATAAAATCTATTTTGCCTAAACCTTGTGCAAAATATTCAAATGTTGCATTACCGTTTTCATCTGTTGTTGCGGTTCCTAATAAAACTTTTACCAATATTATCACCAATGAAGAGGTATGGATTCTAAAGTAAATGAGCCGATTCTTTCGGCCCTACGGTGATAACATCTTTTTTCTTAAAATTAGTACAAATAAAACTAGGCATTATAAAGTATAAAAAAATAGGAGGATCACCCACGACACAGGATGATCCAAATTTGCTAATACAAATAGTTCATGCATTCACTCTATTAAGCACAAACTACAATGAATACTTTTTACAGCGATAGCTAATTAAGGTTGTGGTGATTTTTTTGGATAAAAAAATAGAAAAGCATGAATTGATGCAGTTTCGTATATACTGCTTAACACGTTTGGTGAGACCGGCGCAATGGGCTGAAAATATTTGAAAGAAGAAATCATTAAATGAAACAAAATGTAGATGAAGACTTAATGCTCATGCCTTGAACGAAAAAAAAGAATAGGTGTAGATGCAGTGGTTGCACCTACTTTAATTTAATATTTACTTTTTTAGTTACCTTGTTATAGTAGGCATTTCCTTTATAGGTTACTGTAGCTTTATATGTTCCTTTTTTGGTCAGCTTTTTGATTTTAAAGACAGCTTTGCCTTTGACATTGGTGGTTGCCTTGTAGGTTTTGCCCTTGATTTTCAAGGTGACCTTTGCCTTTTTCATGGCCTTGTTTGTGTT
>NZ_CAMJUE010000127.1 GCF_946408925.1 uncultured Methanobrevibacter sp. | reverse complement strand
GATCATTTAAAGCGGATGCACTGGCAATTGTTCCATGTTCAATGAAAACATTATCTGCAATAGCTAATGGATATGGTGCAAATACAATAACAAGGGTGGCAGATGTGAGTTTAAAAGAGCGAAGACCAACAGTTATCGTGCCGCGTGAAACTCCTTTAAGGAGTATACATCTACAGAATATGCTAACATTATCACAAGAAGGAGCTATAATTTTACCTGCAATGCCTGGTTTTTACTCAACACATGACACTGTTGATGATCAGGTCAATTTCATTGTCGGTAAAATCCTAGACTCACTAAAAATTGAAAACAATTTATTTAAAAGGTGGGAGTAAATGTTAGAAGACAAGGATTTTATTAAATCCTGTGACGTTCCAGGACCTACAAAAGAGGCCATAAGAGCTATATTATTATATAAATCTGAAGTGACATCAACTGACAAAGTTGTAGATTGCGGATGTGGAACCGGTGGAATAACCTGTGAATTTTCCAAAAGGGCAGGTGAAGTGATTTCCATTGATACAAACCCTGAAGCAATTGAAGTGACTTCAAAAAACCTTAAGAAATTTGGACTTGGAGACAATGTCACATTGATTAATGATGACGGGGCTAATGCCCTAAAAGATATTGACAACATTGACATTGCCGTTGTAGGCGGCAGCGGCAGGCAGTTGGAAAATATTTTAGACATCGTTGATGAAAAATTAAATTCCAAAGGTAGAATCATAATTACTGCAATTCTGGTTGACACTAAAGTTGAAGCTGTTAACAAACTCAAAAGCTTAGGATATAATCCTAAATTAATGGAAGTTAATGTTTCAAACGGCAGAATTCTAGATAGAGGCATTCTGATGATTAGTGAAAACCCTATAGCCATTATTACTGCTAAAAAAAGATAAACTTGGAGATTAAAAAATGAGTGAGCGTTTAAGCTGGAAAGCAAAATTTTCCATACTGATGGTTGTTTTAATAATAATCATTTATGGATCAAACTATCTTGTTTTGGGAGATGCTGAACATATCATATCATACATTTGGACCCATTTAGGTTTCATTCCTGTTGATATACTTATTGTAGCATTCCTGCTGGATGAAATAATTGAAAGAAAAGAAAAAGAAGCAATGCTTGAAAAACTGGACATGTTAATGAGCACCTTCTTTTCTGAAGTTGGAAATGAGTTAATAAGTCAGTTAAGCACTGCAAACAAATACAAGGCAAGCACTGAAAACTTAAAATCAATTAAAAATTGGAACGAAGAGGATTTCGATAATAAGTTAGCTGAACTTAAAGATTCTTCAATTGATTTTCAGGCGGACATCCCTCTTGAGAAACGTGAAGAATTTTTAGAAAACTTAAGAACACTTCTTGAAAGTAAAAGGGAATTCATTATTAATTTAATCAACAATCCTAATTTACTTGAAAAAGAGGAGTTTACTGAATTGACAAATGCGATTCTTCATTTGGATGAGGAATTAGTCCATAGAAGTGACCTGGCATTAGTTAGCGATGCAGATTTCGGTCATTTAAACGGAGATATGCAAAGAGTATACAACAAACTGGTTTATGAATGGGTACATTATTTAAAATACCTATATAAAAACTACCCTTACATGATTGCATTAATAATCCGTACAAATCCATTTGATGAAGATGCAATTGTATATGTGAACTAGTTTTGGGAGGATTTAATATGAGTAACAGCATTGAAATTGGTGAAAATATTAAATCTTGCATTATTTTATGTGGAGGTAAAAGTAGTAGAATGGGACAAGATAAGGGGTCTATGATTATTCAAAATAAACCCATGATTAAACATATTCTTACTACTTTAAACCATCAAATTACAGAAGCAATAATTGTTTTAAATGACCAAGAAAGGATTGCAAAATACAGCAAATTCATTAACACCCAAGAGTACACCTACACCATTAAATTTGTGGAAGATAAAATTAAGGATAAAGGCCCAATGCCCGGCATAATGACCGGATTATCCGAAATAAATGGTAAGTATGCATTGGTTCTTCCATGTGACAGTCCGTTTGTTTCAAAAGAATATATAACTACTATTTTTAAAGAGATTGATAATCATCAGGCAATTGTCCCATGTCATGACCTGGAAAATAAATTAAAAACTTCAGAGCCACTTCATTCAATCTACAGCAGAGAAATAATTCCTGAAATTGAAAAGCTGATATCTGAAGATATTTTGCACATTAAGGGATTAATAGAAAAAACAGATGCAAAATTTGTTTTAATTGATAATAAAAAAATAGAAAAAAAAGAATTTAGAAATCTTAATCGTCCCGAAGACATTTAAAGATGTTCTATTAATTCTTTGGTTTTTGATACAGCCATGTTTACTGCGAAAAGAATGTCATCTTTAGTTAATGGTTCCTGTCCGCCTTTTTGCATTGAACAGATGTGACCATCTTTTGTTACACCAACATTTAAACGTGCACTGGCCACTTTTTCTTCTGACAATGTAGGATCAATTACCATCCTGTCACCGATTTTAACGAATGTACATAAAGCCAGTTCATTGTTAATAGGTAAGTCAAAGGTTTCAGTTTCACTAATGACAACTTCTTCATCTACAATATTTGCAACAGGCAATTTGGTTGTTTTTAATGCTGCCATGACTGCTAATTCACATGCATCGAATAGGTTTCCGCAGTTATCGATAATATGTAAATCAATGAATAACATCCAAACATGTTTTCCTTCTTCAACACATAGTTTATCCAATTCCACCAGTTCACTTTCACGTATACCTCTGTCAACTACACGTGCAAGCTCAATTGAATCATCACTAGGTGGTCCTGGTTCAAATGTAGGATCAGCCATTGGTAACATTTCACAATTGGTCATTAAAACTCCCAAATCTGGAGTGTCAGGGAATGGGCTTCCAAGTTGTGGTTTAATACCTACAATAACTTGAG
>NZ_CAMJUE010000126.1 GCF_946408925.1 uncultured Methanobrevibacter sp. | reverse complement strand
ATCATCTTGTCCTCATGTGTTAGGTCGAGATTGGCTATTTCTTGACCGTTGGAAAAAATTATGAAATTCTTAAATTGACGGCATTGTCTTTTTTTCGTAACATTTATATTATTCAACTATCTAATATCTATTAAAAAGTGATATTATGATAGAAAACAACATTTGTCTTTTAACAGACAGTTATAAGGTAACTCATCACTATTTCTATCCTAAAGGCACTGAAAAGATTTATTCATACCTTGAAAGTAGAGTAGGTGCTGAGTTTAACAAAACAATTTTTTACGGACTTCAATATATCCTCAAGAAATATCTTGAAGGCCAGATTGTCACTCAGGAAAAAATTGACGAAGCCGATAACCTGATTGCCAATCATATCGGTCCGGATATCTTCAACAGGGATGGCTGGCAATATATTTTGGATGAACATGACGGCCATTTGCCGATTGAAATAAAGGCAGTTGCGGAAGGAACTCCTGTTGATGTGGGAAATGCACTGATGACAGTCGAAAACACCGATGACAAGTCTTATTGGCTGCCTAATTACTTGGAACCTCTTTTGTTGCAGGTCTGGTACCCTTCAACTGTTGCAACTCTCTCAGCAGAGGTCAGAAAACTGTGCAATTTCTATCTTGAAGTGACAGGTTCCGTTAAGGATAATCTTGACTTCATGCTCCATGATTTCGGATACAGGGGTGCAACTTCAACCGAATCCTCAATGCTTTCCGGATCAGCTCATCTGCTCAGCTTTTCAGGGACAGACACCATTGCGGCACTGACAATACCTGAAAACTATTACAACGATTCCAATCTATACGGATTTTCCGTCCAGGCAACCGAACACAGCGTAATGACATCTCTCGGTCCTGAAGGTGAAATTTCACAGATTCTCAATGTAATCGATAATGCAAAGGATGGAGTGCTGTCACTGGTTATAGATTCATACAACTACAGGAACTTCCTCGAAGAATCCGGAAAATCTGGAACAGAGCTGAATGAGGCCATTCTGAATTTCCTGGATGGTGAGGATAACAAGGTCGTATTCAGGCCGGACAGCGGTGAACCTGTATCCACAACCATTGATTGTCTGAATCTGCTTTCTGAAGGCTTTGGAAGCCATCTCACCGACAAGGGCTATAAGGTCTTTGACTTGAACATAGGACTCTTATGGGGTGACGGACTGAACTATCAGAAAATCCGTGACATATTGTTTGCCATGAAATCAGCCGGATGGGCCGCCCAGAACATCATATTCGGTATGGGCGGAGGACTGCACACAGCCGTCAATCGTGACACCCAGAGAAACGCATTCAAATGTTCAGCCCAATTGCGTGACGGTGTCTGGCATGACATATTCAAGAATCCTCTTGATTCAAGTAAAAAATCAAAGACCGGAAGATTTAAGCTAATAAGAGAGAACAATTCATTCAGAACAGTTCCAATTGATAGTGAAGGTGAAGATTACCTTCAGACCGTATTTAAAGACGGAGAACTGCTGATTGATGATACCTTTGCAGATATCAAGCAAAGGGCTTTGAAATATTCAAATTTCTTATAAGGTGATAAAATGTGCACAGCAAGCAATTATATAACTGACAATCATTATTTTGGCCGTAACTTTGACTATGAAATATCCTATAACGAAAGGGTAACCGTTACTCCAAGAAAGTATGAGCTTAAATTCAGAAAAATAGATGATATTAAAACCCATTACGCTATAATCGGAATAGCTGCAGGCATTGACGAGTATCCATTATATTATGATGCATGCAATGAAAAGGGATTGGCTATTGCAGGTCTGAACTTTGCTGGAAATGCAGTCTACAGGGAATTTGAAGAGGATATGGTTAATATCACTCCTTTTGAACTGATTCCTTATCTGCTTGGGACCTGCTCCAGTGTGTCTGAAGCCCGTGAGGCATTAGGAAAAATCAATCTTGTAAACATTAACTTTGCCGATGAGCTTCCACTGTCCCCGCTTCACTGGATGATTTCTGATGAGGTTGAATCCATTGTCGTTGAACCCTTGGCCGACGGCCTGAAGGTCTATGACAATCCTGTAGGTGTTTTGACCAACAATCCTCCTTTTGACAAGCAGCTGTTTTACCTGAATAATTACAGGGGTTTATCTAACAAAAATCCTGAAAACACATTTGGTGTGGATTTGGAGGAGTACTCAAGAGGTATGGGTGCGATAGGCCTTCCGGGTGACTTGTCATCAGCTTCAAGATTTGCAAAGGTTGCATTTACCCGTGCAAATTCCTATTCGGATAATGATGAGGCAAGCAGTGTAGGTCAGTTTTTCCATATTCTTGGCTCAGTCGAGCAGCAGAACGGCTGCACATTCATAGATGATCCTGATTTGTATGAATACACAATATACACTTCCTGCTACAACACCAACAAGGCAATCCTGTATTACAGGACATACCATAACTCACAAATCACAGCAGTCGATTTGTATCGGGAGAATCTTGATTCATCTGAACTGATAAATTATCTTTTGATTAATGAAGAGCAATTCAACTTCATTAATTAAATATTTCCTTTTTTTTAAACAATGCCGTCAATTTAAGAATTTCATTATAATACTTTAAATCAGTATTATGAAAATATTAAATTGTATTTTAGTGTACTATCCTTTAAGAATTTATCATTTTTAAAATTAATTTATTACTAATGGTTGTTCTTTGATTAAAGTAATATTTAGCTTTTATTAAATTAGTACTTGTTTATGGCAATTATTGTTTAATAAATCTAATTCGTTGTTTTAATCAATATTTTGTTAAAATTAATTATTTTTAGATTATGTTGGATATACTAATCATATTACTATTTTAGCATTAGTTTAAGTTAAAATTATAAATTTAAAGACTTAAAAAAAGTTTATATATAAATTGAGGACATATGTATAAGTATGAGAATAAAACACAAGTCCTCATTATTATTTTGGGGCAATTCATTAATTAA
>NZ_CAMJUE010000125.1 GCF_946408925.1 uncultured Methanobrevibacter sp. | reverse complement strand
GCCTTTAGGTTTATTCACTCTATTTATCACTCCATTTAACTTAAACCTAAAGGTTTGAACTTGTTTTTGGCAAATACTAATTTTTTAAAAAAATTTTTTTGAAAATAAATTTAAAGTTTTTAATAAAAAAAGTATTACTCCACAATGCTTATAATCCTTTGAAAATTTATGATTTTTACTAAAAAATTAATTGTTAAAAATGACAGTCAACAAAATTATGTTAATATGATAATTCCATTGCATTATCAAAACATGATTGATATGAAGATATAATTTACAAATCAAACATCGTCAACAATTTTCATGAATCTCGAAAAACCGCCCAAAATAAAACTATCAAATAATGAAATTTACACTTAATTAAATTACATTAATTAATTCAAAAATATAAAATAATTATGCAAATTATTAATATAACTTAATGTAAAATAAAAAAAACAATAACTATTATCATGACATATAGATGAAGTTAAATCTTTTTTGAAATTACATCAAAAATGCTTTTTGCAATCTCCCTTTTGGAAGCCAAAGGAATAGACAAAACATCATCATCAACAATTAAAACCTCATTATTGTCAGACCCAAAGTGACAGTTTTCCTTAGAAATATCATTAGCCACAACAAGATCGGTTCCCGCATCCTCTATCTGACGTCGGGCACATTGAATAATCTCATCCCTTGAAATATTAAATTCGGCTTTAAATCCAACTAAAAATATGTCCGGATTGACCTTTTTAATCTGGCGTATGATTTTTGTAGTAGGTTTTAAATTTAAAAATAAAGAACTTGAAGAATCTATTTTTTTATCAGATTTCTGTTCAAATTCAAAATCAGAAACTGCAGCTGCAGAAATAAAAATATCACAAAACGGAATTAATTTCAAAACAGCATCGTTCATTTCATTACTTGTTTCAACTCGAACAACATTAAAAACAGAAGGAATTTCAACACTGACATTGGCAACAACCAAAGTCAGGTCAGCACCGCGAATATATGCTTCACGGGCAAGAGCCAACCCCATTTTACCTGAAGATTTATTAGTAATTCCCCTAACAGAGTCTATAGGTTCATAAGTTCCACCAAAACTTATTAAAATCCTTTTACCTTTAATAGTATCATTCCTTTTTGTTTAAATTTATTGTCCTTAATGATTCAAGAACAATGTCATCTTTTGATGGGAATTTAGCTTTTCCCTCATCTATTCTAGGCTTGATAAAAATAGCAGAACCTTCCTGTTTTATTTTATCGATATTGCCCTTGATTGCACGGTACATTGAATCATGCATTGAAGGGACAAAAATAATAGGAGTATCATGACCCTGGGCAGTTATCAGCAATGTTGAAATGGGATTGTCTGAGATTTTATAAGCAAATTTGGAAATAGTATTTGCAGTGGCCGGTGCAACAAGTATCAAGTCTTCCTGTGAATACTTAACATGCTCAATCTTACCTGTCAATTTAGTTACAACTTCCTGACCTGTTGCAAACTCCATTGCATTCGGATGAATTATTTCACATGCAGAGTCACTCATAAAACATTTTACCTCAACACCCTGCCTTCTGAATTCACGAGCCAGCTTAATAGATTCAGTAGCTGCAATACTGCCAGTAACACATAATATAATCATTAAAACACCTTATGTGATTTGAATATCTTTTAAAATATAATCAAATACATATAAATTTGATTCAAATTGATTTATTGGAGCACTATATAATAGAACATAAGCCTGACCGCCTTTTTCAAACCAAACCGCCTTATGTTCACGTTCAACACCATTATCCTTAGAAGTATAAACATATTCCAATGCCTGCCTATCTCCTATGATTGATTCTCCTGAAGAAACCAAAGAGAATGAAGAGTCATAAGGCATGGATTTGTAAGTGGAATTTACAAATGTATAAAAATCTCCTTGAATTGGCTTTTTCTCAAAATTGATATTTACCTGTCCAATTCCTGCAGCATCAATTGAATCCAATTTTGATATGGACATGATGGAATAATTTGAAGTTGCTTTTGAATAACCCCAATCTGAAGGATAGCTAATTGTCAAACCTCCTTTTGACAAGGTTTGAACAGAAGATGTATCACCGGCAGTTTTAGTTTCTGCACTAACACTAGAAACCAAAAATATAATTAAGATAAATGCTATTAAACTTCCTTTTAAAATCTTACCATTCATTAAATCACCTTAAATTGAAATTATCCGTCTCCTTCACTTGAACTTGAGGAATCACTGCTTGAAGAATCACTGCCCGAGTCAGAGCTTGACGAACTACTACTTGAAGAATCACTACTTGACGAACTACTACTTGAAGAATCACTACTTGACGAACTACTACTTGAGGAATCCTGTGTTGTAGTCGTAGTTGTTGTGGTTTCCCTTGTGGTTTCAACCTCGTTATTATTATTGTTCTTATCATCAGAGGTATCCTGAGCATGAGTGTTATTTGTAGTGTCGTTGAAATTTGTAGTTGTAGTATTGACAACGGCAACAATTTCAGGGAATGCCGTATCCTGAACAGTGGCAACAACATCCGTATTAGCCACAGTTTCTGTGTCTAAATTAAATATACCATAAGCAACACCTGCTGTAAATGCTATAACAAGCACCAATACTGCTATTAATCTGAAAGTGCCACTACCCATTGATGATTTTTTCTGTCTATTATATTTAGCATCATCCTTTTTAGGATTGATAATATACTTCTGAACTAAATCCTGTTCTTCTTTTTTCTTATAATTGGTAGGTTTTCTACGTTTTTTATTATTTACTGATGGAGATTTACCTTGCATAGATCTAATACGCTTAGTAGCTTCCATTGCATCGATAGAATTTAACTTATCTTCATATTTAGAACGGAAATATCTGTATTTTTCAGTAGAAATCTTTCCAGATTTATAATCTGCTTCCAAACTGTTCATAACCTGAATAAGTTTATCTCTTTCTTCAGACATACCTACCCTCCCTGAAATTATTATAATGTAAATTATATTCAAACAATAATTTAAATGTTACCTAAAATTG
>NZ_CAMJUE010000124.1 GCF_946408925.1 uncultured Methanobrevibacter sp. | reverse complement strand
TAAGTAGCCATAATGTAATTTTAGTAAATGACTATTTATAAAGATAGTGAGAGCATTTGACAAGAAATAAAGCATACACATATTTAAATAAAAAGTAATAAAGTATACTTTGTAGTGTCTTTTTTACATACTACATTAATTATAGGTGATAACAATGAAAAGAAAAATAATGTTAATACTAATTGCATTGGTTACTCTCTGTATTGCTGTAGGCGCAGTTAGTGCATGGGAATTCTCCTTTGGAAGTCAAAGCAGTAGTAGTTCCAGTGTAAGTAGTGACGGAGATGTTGCTAGTGTAGATTACAAAGACGGAGTATTGAAAATAAACGACAAACAATTTAAAATACCTAACGGATACAGTCAAAATGATAATAGAACATTGACTGGCGTACTTGCAAACGTAAGTGGTGCTGATGGCGCTAAAATGTCTGCTGCTTATTTCACAAACGGTGATAAAGCAATTTCTGTCAAATATATCTATATGAAAGATGCAGACCTTAACAAATACACCCCAGCTTCAACTAATTCACAAAATCAAACAATAGAAAACCATGCAGGTTTCTTAGAAAAAAATACTGATGGTACCGTAACTTTCACATACCTTGAAGACGGTAAAATGATTCAAATCGATGCATCTGATGAAGCAACAATAAATGAAATTCTCAAATAGGTTTAATTTTAAACCTATCCTTTATTTTTTAACACTAAAACCCTATAAATCATCAACACATGACTTGAATTTAGTTGCAGCCTCACCAATAGCTACAATCAAACCACAATCAATAGTTAATGCTTTTTCAATTCCCTCTCTAACTTCATCATAGCTAGCTCCAAGGGTTCCTTTCTTAACGAAATCATCAACATGATCAAATAATATTTTTTCAGTTAAAGAAGAATCATCCCGAATAAGTTCACAAGCAATCTTTTGTGATGCTGCTGATGCAGGAACAACATATTTTGCATATTCCAATGCATTGTTGAATATTGCCAAATCCCCATCATGACCTGATTCTGATGATACAGTAATTACACAAGTAAAATCACCGAATAATTTTTCAAATTGGTCTAAAACAGTTTGAACACCAGCAGGATTGTGTGCATAGTCAACATAAATTTCCGTGGAATTGATTTCAGCCACTTTCTCCATTCTTCCCTCAACGCCCGTGAATGTAGCAACTGACTCTAAAATTTTATCATAAGGCAATTTTAAAAATTCATGAGCTGCAATGATAACACCAGTGACATTATAGACATTATGAAGTCCGTCAATTGACATTTGAACTTCCAACTTCTCATCAGGAGTGTGCAAATCAAATCTACGATTTTTCAAATCTATATTTGTTGCAATATAATCCACCTGAGGTGTAGTAATGCCGCATGGGCAGAAGTAATATCCGCATCCGGAAATTATTTCCTTTACTTTAATTTCACGACCACATACACATTCTTTAGAATTGACACTTTCCGGCATCCAATCAATACCAAATGTTATCAAATCACCGTTGAAATCATATTCCCTTAAAAGACCCATTATTGTCGGATCCTGACCGTTGACAATTAGCTGTTTACTGTTCAATTCCTCAATGAATTCACCCTTAACATGAGCGTAATCCATAAAGCTTCCAAGACTATCCAAATGATCAGGAGTGATATTGGTTATCAATCCTGCCTGTATTTCAGCACAGTCTACAATCCTTTTGACAGTTCCAGGGACCCCAAAGGTTCCAACTTCCAAAATGGCCACATCCCCATGAAGTCTTGACTGTAAAATTGGAATGTATTCTGCATTTCCCTGCATCTTTTCCAGATTATGTTCTGCAGGTTCAATTCCATTGTCATAGGCTATTTTTTTAAGAAGAGTTGTAGTGGTTGTCTTTCCGTTAGTGCCCGTTATTCCAAATACTGGCTTTTCTGTGTGAAAATTATCTATTACATCCTCCAATTCAAACAATGACTTGTCTATCTTTTTGAAAATAGCTGATTTTTTAGATAGACTTGCTGGAGGTACGATATAATCTGATTTTTCAAAAAATTCATCAGGAGTTTCTCCATAATACAATTCCATATCATAACCTTCAAGAGATTTTGAAAATCTGCATTTTTCAGCAGAGGACAAATCTGTTCCAATTACATTATATCCTCTCTCTTCAAGTATTCTTGCAATCAAATTACCATTTGCACCGCAAACGCCGATAACTCCAAATGTTTTTTTAGTCATACTTTTTACTTCCTTCATCAAGCCCTTTCATAATCTTTTCTACAGTGGTTAATCTGTCATATGCTATAAGAGGTCCCATATGAAGAATTATGTCTCCGGGTTTGGAATATTTAAACGTTTCAGCAGCTGCAATTTCTATGTTTTCTACTGCAACTTTTTGAATCTTAGGATTGGTAATTGCATCCAATAATTCATTGGCAGCTTCCATTTCTATCTCTTGAGTAACTTCATTGAATCCACTGGCGATTACTGTCTTAATATCATAATTGCTTACAAGTTCACCAACTTCAGCCTTGTCACGAACGGACAATGTATCAAAGTGATCAAGGAATAAAACTACACTTTCATCCTTAAAGTAATCCAATGTAATTTTCATCCCATCGTATAAGAATGCTGAGTCAAGAATCACCTTTCTTCCATTGTAGTCTCCCACATCCTCCATATGTGCAGGCAAGCCTTTAAATACAGATAATGCATCAATAATATCTTCTTTTTTAACACCATATGTTAATGCCACAGCACTTGCTGCAACGGAATTTTCAAAAAAGTAGCTCATCATATGGAAGGGCGTAGTAAACTTGTCACCATTATATTCAATAGTCAATGATTCATCGCCGACAGTACCTTTAAAATCAACATTTTCATCTAAAGCATAATATAATGCATCGTTTCTTTGAGGATTTATTATATCAAAACATGAGTAGTTTGCGATGAATGTTTCAGACATCCTCTCAAGAATCAATTTTCTTTGCTGGTACTTTTCCAAAGAGCCACCAAACTCAGACAGATGATCTTCTGCAATGTTTGTTAAAAGACCTATTTTAAT
>NZ_CAMJUE010000123.1 GCF_946408925.1 uncultured Methanobrevibacter sp. | reverse complement strand
GTATTGTATTGATTATGGACGGTATGGGTGACCGTCCGATTAAGGAACTTGACAATAAAACTCCCCTTGAAGCTGCAAACACTCCCAATATGGACAAAATGGCTGCAGAGGGAATAACAGGTATCATGGATTCCATCGCACCGGGAATAATTCCCGGAAGTGACACCGCACACCTCTCAATTCTGGGATATGACCCGTATGAGGTATATACCGGAAGAGGACCATTTGAGGCAAACGGTGTGGGAGTTGAGGTATTGCCTGGCGATATCGCATTCAGATGCAACTTCTCAACCGCCGATGAGGATTTAATCGTTACCGACAGGCGTGCCGGAAGAATCAAGGAAGGAACACATGAAATCGTTGAAGAGCTGAACAAGATGGTTCTTGAAGAATATCCCGACGTTAAAATAATATTCAAGGAATCAACAGGCCACAGGGCAGTGCTGGTCTTAAGGGGCGAAGGGCTTTCAGATAAGGTAAGCGATGCTGATCCCAAGGTTGAGGGAAACAGGCCGAAAACAGTTGAAGCGCTGGATGATAGCGTTGAGGCAAAAAGAACTGCCGATATTTTAAACAAACTTGTTGTAAAGACTTACGAAATGGTTAAAGACCATCCTGTGAATTTAAAAAGAATTGAGGAAGGTTTGCCACCTGCCAATATTGTAATTCCCCGTGGAGCCGGAGAAGTGCCTGTGGTGGAGTCCCTCAACGAAAAATATGAAGTGAATTCCGCATGCATCGCCGAAACAGGCCTTATCATGGGTATCGGAAGGTTTGCCGGAATGGACATCATCGAAATGGAGGATGTAACCGGCGGAATCGACACCAACCTCGACAATATCCGAGACACAATAATCGACCAGGTTAAAAACTCAGACCATGACTTCTTTTTAATCAATATAGACGGAGCCGACGAGGCAGGCCACGACGGCCAGATTCAGGAGAAAAAGGAATTCATCGAAAAGGTCGACGAGGTTGTCATGAGCGAACTCATAAAACTTGAGGATGTCTACATTTATTTGACTGCTGATCATTCAACCCCGATATCAGTGATGAACCACTCAGGAGACCCTGTGCCGGTAGTAATCAGAGGGCCTGAAGTGAGAACAGATGATGTATGTGAATTTTCAGAAAGGGCATGTGCAAAAGGCGGTCTTAACCGCATCAGAGGATCAGATGTGATGAACATCATGATGGACCTTATGAACTACGCACACAAGTTCGGAGCATAAATATGGCAGCCAAACTCTTTGGAACATCCGGAATCCGGGGAAAAATCGGTTCTGAGGTAACCTGTGAACTGGCACTGAATGTTGGAAAATCACTTGCATACTATCTTGGAAACAGGGGCAGTGTGGTTCTGGGATATGACACAAGAACCACCAACAGGATGCTTGATGAGGCAATAACCGCAGGACTTCTTGAAAGCGGAGTTGATGTTGTAAAAATCGGAATGGTTCCAACACCTCTTGTCGGATATGCAACAGAAAAGCTCAATGCCGATGCGGGAATAATGCTTACAGCATCACACAACCCGTCACAGTACAACGGAATCAAGCTGTGGAACAAAAACGGAATGGCATACACCTCTGCACAGGAAGCGGAAATCGAGGAAATCTACTTTACCAAATCCTACATTTCAGTTCCCTGGGATGAGGTCGGAAAAGTGAGCTATAATGAGGAAATCAAGGGCCGATACATTGACGATTTGGTCAGCATGGTTGACATCAAAAAAGGCTTGAAGGTAGTCATTGACTGTGCATCCGGAGCCGGAAGCGAAATATCACCTTTAGTATTCAGAAAGGCAGGATGCGAAGTCACCACATTAAACTCACAGCCGGACGGATTTTTCCCCGGACGCAACCCCGAACCGAATGCCGATAATTTGGGAAGTTTAATGAAGACAGTTGTCGCCGTCGGAGCAGACCTTGGAATAGCGCATGACGGTGATGCCGACCGTATGATAACAGTTGATGAGAAGGGCAATATCTCACCATTTGATTCCCTATTGGCACTTATTTCAAAGGAATTTGACGGAGACATCGTAACCACAGTCGATGCGGGACTGTGTATGGATGAATCAGTTAAAGGTGAGGTTTTAAGAACTCCTGTAGGTGACGTTAATGTTGCTGAAGTTATCATTGAGAAAAATGCCGCATTCGGAGGAGAGCCTTCCGGAACATGGCTTCACCCGGACTTCTGCATGTGTCCCGACGGCATACTTTCAGGCTTGAGGATGGCCGAGATTGTATCACGTGACGGCAAGCTGTCCGAATTATTGGAGGCTATACCGCAATACCCGAACATACGTGAAAAAATCACTTGCACAAAGGATGAAAAAATCAGGGTCATGGAAAACATGGAGGAACTGCTTGAAGGAGCATTCGATGATATAGTTGATGTAAACTCACTAGACGGTGTAAGGCTGACATTTACCGATGACAGCTGGGTACTTGTAAGGCCATCCGGAACCGAAGACTATATCCGTATAACCCTCGAGTCCCGTGACGCCGGACGTGCAGAAGAGATAAGGGAGAAATGTGTAAAGATAATCAATGAGAATTTATAAGATCAGCATGAATAGGATTTGTCAGTCATTATAAATTCTAATTCTTCCAGATGTTTGATAAGTTCAATATTCCGGTTAATTATTGTTTCATAGATATTAATCAGTTCCAGATATTGATCTATCAATTTTTTATATTTTCCTTTTAGTTTACAATATTTTTTTATTATAATTTCATATTCCTCATCTAATTTCAGGCAGGATTCCATCAAATCTGGCTTAATTTCACGTGCCGAATTGTTTTTTTCAAGCAATTTGGAAATTTTTTCAATAAGTTCATCGATTTTTTCACATAATTGGTTGTTTTTTTCATCCAATTCATTTTTGGTTAAATTGAATTTGTTAAATAGCATATTAAGTTCATCATTGTTTCCGGATTCATTTTTTATTTCTCGCAGGTTGTTTTCCCATGTTCACTTGTCTGCTTACATTCCTTCAAATCTTCCTTTTTAGTTTTATAGTCTTTTACTTAATGTTTTTACCATTTTGTAAAATTATTCTTGGGCTGTTATGC
>NZ_CAMJUE010000122.1 GCF_946408925.1 uncultured Methanobrevibacter sp. | reverse complement strand
TTAAATAACCATGAAAACAAGATAAAAAAAAGAAATAAGTGAATAAATTCACTTATAATTAATTTTTAAACACTATTTGACTTTTACACTATATTTTACAGTATCCTTAAGGTAAGTCACTTTAACTGTGTATGTTTTTCCTTTTTTGAGCTTTTTGACAACATTCCTCTTAAGTGTCTTTTGGGCAATTCCCCGGGAGTTGGTTTTGACTTTATATGTCTTGCCGTTGAACTTGAATATTATCACCTTACCTTTAACGAGTTTACCGTTGATTTTAAGGGTTGTTTTCAAGGTAAATTTCCTGGCAGTCTTTTTGACGGTGACTTTGCTAACTTTAAGCACCTGTTTTACGGTTACAGTGTTCTTATATGTTTTACCATCATATATTGTGATTATGGTGTATTTATTAGGAACTTCTGTAATTTTGATTTTAGCCATTCCATTTTTGTCTGTCTTAACGGTTAGTGTTTTACCGTTAATTACAAATATTACTGATTGCCCGCCAACAGCAACTTTACCATCACTGGAAACCAGTTTTGCGGTGAAGTAAGATTCTCCAGCATAATCCACTGCAATATTTTTAGAAACAACTTTACAGTTCTGCAAATCCAACATTACACTTACATTGTTTAGATAATACTGATTATTATAGGAAGTTGCAACCACATAATTGCCTGGAACTTCATTTATTTCCAGTTTGGCAATACCCTCATTGTCAGTTGTTGCATTAATCGCCTTCCCGTTTATTGTAAACTCAACAGATGCACCCACAACAGAATGATTATTGGAAGTTACAACTTTAACACTGAAATATGATTCACTTCCGTAAACAACTGAAATGTCTGTGTTGGAAGTGACTTTGGAGTCATCTTCTACAGTATAAACCTTCAGGCAGGATACATGATTTGGATATAAATCACTTACGACACCATTTTCAATGCTAAATGATTTATTTTCACTTAAATGAACTCTAATCTCATTTGAAACAGAAACTGGTATCTTATTTGAGGTTATTTCTGCAATAAATTCATCCCCCTTTTTAACTGGAACATATTCATTTAACTTGATGGTGTGAAAACCTCCGAACGGAGATACGCCATCCTGCGTTAACATCAGATTGCCGTTTACATAGATTTTCACGGTGTAATTGATGCCGCTTTGATTGAAGTATGTTCCGACAGCTGCAATCAGATCATCATCCTCAGCTTCATAGCGATTAAAATAGGTCAGATTATCCGTTTTATCAGGCATTAAGAAAGTACCAGTCCATACAGTATCATACCCGTAATTCTTATTGTACGGCACTGTATTTTCAAGTATTATTCCAACACCCAGGTTAATAATACTTGGGTCTGCAAGAAATGTTTTGTCATAATATGAAATGTAATAGAAACCGTTGTCTCCCACTGAAGTTCCCCAACTGTTTTTAATAATCCATGCCCCGTCACCCGGCGGAGTTTTAAGGAAATTGTCCTTGGAATAATTGTCATCCCATCCAATAACAGAAACCTCATGATTCGCTTCAAGTGCATCAAATGTATATTGTGCAGATGTATTTAAATTCAAATAGCCCTTTTTATCATCAGAAGTTGCCCAATATCCTACGCTTAATGCTCCATATTTCATGATTGCTGTTTTGATTTCTGTACCGTTTAAGGCTTTATCATTTGAAACAAATATTACGTCCTGAACATGAATGACATCAGAACCTGTTGTTATATATGGTGAAAGTTTTCCAACCTCATCATATATGTCAGTTTCTTCAAAAGCAGGACCATACCATCCCACCATATATGATGCAGCAACCACACCAAAACCGCCTTCATCTAAGTAGGTGCAACCGTAATTGAAGTACCTTAACATGTTATGATGGAGATTGCCTTCAGACAAATCAAGCTCCAGGCCATATGTCTTCAAAATTGCTGATTCAACAGCACTGGTTAATCCAAATGTCCAGCAGGCCCCCATTCTACCCTGATCCTTTACTGGCGTAAGCCATCCCCAATCACGCAAATCGAATCTTTCCGGAAGACCCACGACAGTTATGGTGTTGTTGACCGGTTCAAATTTCAGTGCCGGGGAATCAACACATGCCGGATAATCTAGAGTCTGATTGGTGATGACGATTTCATTGTCAAATGTATTATTTTTCCAAATACAATTTCCAACATCATAATAAGTGAAAATAGCATTCGTATTGTTTGCAAAGATGGAATTGGCAATGGTATAATATGTATCAACGGCCAGTATTGCATTACCTGCACTTGCAGAGTTATTGAGGAAACTGGAGTTGTTTATCAAAATATTGTTGTAATCGGAAAATATTGCGCCTCCCAGACCTGGATAATCCTCAAAGTCTTCGACAGCATTTGAATCAAAAACACAATTGTTAATCTCAGCATTTTCCAAAAATGCCAAATACACCGCTCCACCATTATGGACTGCACTATTGCTGGTGAAATTTGTATTGTTCATGAAAAGACTACCTCCCAGCTGAATATATGCCCCACCCATCATGGAAGATGAATTTATAAACGCACACTCAGTTACTGTAGCATTGTAGGCTTCCATTCCATAATCAACCAGTATTGCGCCGGCATTTTTAATGGATTTGGTGTTGATGAACTCACAGCCTTTGATACATGAGTTGCCTGTCCATCTTATGGCAATTGCTCCTGCGGATTTCTCGGCTGTAAGATTAATGAATCTGGAATTGATAATTGAACTTTCACAATATTCAAAATAGAGTGCGGATGCATAAGCAGAAGTAATGTTAATGAAATCTGAATCATCTATGCTGACTGAGGAATCTGTGGCATAAATTTGACCATATTTACCAGTGCTGTGTGATGTGACAGATGAGTTTGAGACCTTTAATGTGGCATTATCTAAATATATTGATGATCCCCTTTCACCATAATTGTCAATAAAGCGAGAATTGTTGCAATTCAATTTATTAACATGGGCTATTGCACCTCCCCAACTGGCAGTATTATTGATGAAAACAGCATTATCCAATGTCATCTGATCTGTAGAGAATATTGCTCCGCCACGACTGGCATTATTGCCAATGAAAGTCACATTGTTTAATGTAA
>NZ_CAMJUE010000121.1 GCF_946408925.1 uncultured Methanobrevibacter sp. | reverse complement strand
TATATCATAACATTCCCTTGAAATTATCTGTCAATTCAAGAATAGTTTCTTTAAGATATATATTTGAAACATAAGCCATAACCACTCCTAAAATAACAATTAAAATCAAATGGCCTCCAAAAAATCCTTCATAAAATCCTGCAACAAAAGCCCCATAAGTGAATTCAACTAATGGAGTTTCTAAAATGCCTAAAATTAATCCAACAATCAAACCGAATACTATTGCATTGGATTCGTTATCAATTGATGCACCGAAAAATCCTGCTGACAATATTATAGCAATAATAAAAGATAACCATGAAAAACCAATCAATAATCCTATAAATGACAGAATTAATGCCACGACCAAAGAAATGATTGAAGGCTTGATTAAAACATTTAAATTAATTTTTTCAGCAAATGATTTATGAGAAATTAATTCTTGTTTTTGTTTTTTGCCTGTGAATACATTGGTGCCACATTCGTTACAAAAAGTTTCATTTCCATCAAGTTCCACACCACAATTAGGACAATTCTTTTTGTTAACTTTATTGACCTGATTTACTTTAGCGCCACATACAGAACAAAACAAAGTATTATCATGTAATTCAGATCCGCATTCTTCACATTTTAAAGTAGCATCTATTTGAATTTTCACTGGCTCGCCACAACTTGGACAAAAAGATTCATCTTCACTTAAATTGGCACCACAATGACTGCATTTTAAATCTTCCGAATCATTATTATTATCCAGTTCAGACTTAACTAGATTATTCCCACAATTTGGACAATTTTCTAAATTATCTGGAACATCTAATCCGCAACTACTGCATTTAACCATAAAATCACCAAATTATCAGAATAGCAAATCCTGCTTAAGTTGATCAAATTCTTCTTGTGTAATTGCACCACTTTCCAGCAATTCCTGAAATTCTTTTAATTGTTGTGCTTTAGTTGGTTCTGAAGTTTGATTTTCAACTATGACTTTTTGAGGCTGATTCCTTAAAGATTCAAATAAATTGACAAGATTTTGACCAAACTGATAACTAGGAAGTCTAATTTCATAAAAAGTATTATCAACAAGTTTAATTAATAATCTATCAAACATGTCTGCACTATCATTATTCGCAATCATGTCTTTAAACCGTGTGGCTTTAAGAGATTGAATATCATTTTGAATATATCTTCGAATATCATGAGCGGAAGTAGGTGCACGTTTAGTGATATCCTCATATCTGCTTTCATCACCTAAACCCAAAGTCACCCTCATAGACACAATTTTATCAAAGTAAAAATTATTTATTCCCGCATTTACTTTTTTCCAATCCCTATTATCAATTTCCATAAATACAAATTTATCCTCTTTTATCATGAAAAAACCATCAATCATAGTTTCATTACCAAAAGCCTTTGATAAATTCATGAATGGAATTCCACCAGATGTAACAGCATACACATCAGTGAAAAGCGCATTTAGAGTCCTATGTTTTGATGTACCTTGCTCTAGTTTGTTGAATCTGCGTACACTAGTTAAAAAATAATCTTCATCTTTAATCCCAAACTCTTCTGCAAGTTTATCATATCTTGCAAGAACTTCATCACGTCGGGCAATCCATTCTTGTTGCCTAAAAGATACAGAAGCACCATTAGATAATTTATGACCACATTCTACACAGAAATTAGTGTTTTTAGAGTTTTTTGTTCCGCATTTTGGACAAACATCTGAAGAGCTTTCAAATTTTTCTACCTTTTCGCCACAGTTGAAACAAAAATCAGATCCAACAACTTCCGCTCCACAATTATTACATTTAACCATAAAATCACCTATTGTTGATTAATTGTTTTTCTAATCCTATTTCCCCATGCATTTTCTTCAATATCTTTAACAGTTGAATCCAGATTATTGGATACGTCCGTAACAGAATG
Organism: uncultured Methanobrevibacter sp.; assembly: GCF_946408925.1. GTDB lineage: Archaea > Methanobacteriota > Methanobacteria > Methanobacteriales > Methanobacteriaceae > Methanocatella. Next base: position 1,264 of record NZ_CAMJUE010000121.1, on the reverse strand, counting down.
GTTCAATGCATTGATTTTATTATCCATTATATCAATTTCTAATTTCATGAACCCTTTTTCAATATCAGTGTAGATTTTTGAAGTTTCTTCTGAAATCGATTCAACATCAGTTCCTTCATTTAGCATGTCCATTAATCTTAAAAATACATGTTCTTGATGTTGTTTTTCATATTCCTTAATATCAGCAGCACCATATATTCTGTCCAACAACATTTTTAGTATATTAATGAAATCCTCCCTATCAGTGTGATCATTTACATTATTTGGTAAAATATCTGTTTTTAGTAAAAATACAGATTGAATATCATCATTTTCTTTCAATACTAAAGAATATCCTTTATTAGGAATATAAACTAAAGCAATTGATTGATTTTCATAGATATCAATTTCAACTTTAGAAAATTCTTTTGGTATAGACAGAAAATCCAAATTACGCACTAACATTTTTTATCACCTATTTTTTTATAAAACTTCTTGAAATTTCACAATGAGATATTAACAGCCCCAATGAGAATTATTATTTGTAAAAAACCTAAATAATTCTCAAGATTCTTAATAATGCAGGAATCAACATTGCCCCAAGTTATTAAAACAACAAAGACAACAATACTACAACAATTGCCCTCCCCATTACATATTTTCAAAGAATCCTAAAAAGTCCCTGATTTATCTCATTTAAATTTTACAGTATTTGCATAATGCTTCAAATCATCAAGATGATATCCGCCGACAAAAACCACCTTACTTTGATCATCATTTGTAACACCGACAATGTAAGGTGGCATATTTCTCATTCCAATATCATTAGTTAAAATAACCAGATTTCCTTCAGTTTGATAAGGTTCATACAAATATGATATTGTTAAAGTATCAATTGCATGTTGCCAAGCATTTGTTTCACCATCAGACAAACAGGAATTGTCATAATAATACATTACGATATCATCATCACCCATTTGACATTCAGAATTCACATCCCAGTATTCCATTGCACAACCCAACCTGCCATTCGGCAAACAGTATGAAACATCATAATACTCTTTTCCAACAGGCACATTCATTGTGAAATTGCCATCAAAATCCTGCGCATTATTTTGAATAGCAAAAACTACTGAAAGAGAAACTAAAAGCAAAACACCAATTAATATCAATAATTTTTTGCCCATGAATCAACCTCGATTTTTTGTAATAATTACTTTATTAAACACATAATATAAACATTGCTATTAGCATGCTAATATCATATAGATATCTATTAAATAGC
>NZ_CAMJUE010000120.1 GCF_946408925.1 uncultured Methanobrevibacter sp. | reverse complement strand
CCATATTCATATTCGGTGCGGCCAGCGTCTGTGCCAGTGACGTGAACGATACGGTGATTGCCAACTTGGACGATTCGGCAGTCGGATTGTCGGATTGTGAAAAAAACAATGAAATAAGTTTGACAGATGAAATCCAAACAACCGCTGAGGCAAATAAAGGGGAAATAATGGGTAATGATAATGGGGGCATTGTCGTTTCCGATTCAGATGAGCTTCAAGAAACTGTTCTTATAGTCGAAAATGATGTCGCCTATCAAATTCCTAAGGTTTTGGAAGGTGAGGCATATTATCATATATCTTTAATTTCAAATGGCTCTGCTGTAGCAGGCAGAACAATTTATGTTGACTTCGATGGCGAGATTTCTAATGTTAATACTAGTATTTATGGTGAAGCCATATATAAAATTCCGTATGTTTATCCATTCCTAGAAACTTAATATATTTTTGGATGAAATTTTTCATCATAATTGATTTTAATAACATTGTTATATTATTTTTGTAGGGATAATTGATTTTTCGTAAGTTTTTTATATTATTTGAGAACAAAAAATTAAACAAGATGTGAAAACTCACTAATTTTGTGTGTGTTTAATTTTGGATTAGTGTGTTTTTTTCTTGTTTCCTGGATGTTTATTATTAACATCCGGGGTTTTTCGCTCTTTTTCATCATATTGATGTTCTTCGTATTGTGTTAGTTCTTTGGATGCTTCTTTTATTATAAAATCGATTATTTCTTCTCTTTTTGTTCTCGATCCAAATAGTATGTCAAAGAAGAATAAATAGATATTTCCTATTATTTTTGCGAAATTCGACTGATAAATTATTTTTTTATCTTTATTTCTGGGTGTTCTTGTTATATTGTTTTCTGCGTGGTTTTTTATGGTTATTGCTAGGTTATAAACGAATATATGTGCGTAAAAATCTTGTTCGATTATTTGTCTTCGTATTCCGCTGAAATCTTCGATTTCGATGAGATTTTTTAATCTATCGAATCCTGTTTCTACTGTCCATCTTTTTGCATATAATTCTTTTAAATCTTCTGTTGAGAATTCTTCTGGTGTTAAATTTGTTGCTAGTATTTCTGGTTCTTCATTTCCAATATCTACTAATGCTATTCTTATTTCTAATCGTCCCATTTTTCTTGCTTTTTCTTTTAAATTTTCATCGTCAAATTTCTTTAATCTGTTGTTTGTCATGTTGATTTGTATTATTTCATCATTGGTTTTCATTTGTTTGATTTGATGTGCAAATACGTTTTTTGGTAGTCTTATTAAAAATTTTGAGTTCAAATCAATGTTTTTAGTCATTAATTCGATTGATGGATAACCTCTGTCGTAAATTGTAAGTAATTTTGTAATGTCAAATCTTTGTTTTAAGTTATTTAGATGTTCTATTGCTAAATCAATTTCATTTACATTTGTTTCAACAATTTTTACAGTTAAAATATGTTTGGAATGCACATCCAATACACATGAAACTCTTGCACGAATTCTTTTTTCTTTTAACAAGTTTTCATCACCAACAGGAAATTCTTCACGTGTTAAAGTAACATTTGGAAGATCAACAATACTCCCATCACACGCACTGACAATATATCCTTTAAATTTTGAAAATCCTGGAAATTTGTTATATAATTCATCAATAAAACATTCATACATGTCAATAAACACTTTAGGGTCAATAAACATTCTCTGTTTTCCAATTCCCTGACTAGAAATCGTTTCAAAATCTTTCTTCAACCACATAGTAAAAAATCTAATCGTTTCAATATAACTAGTACAGCTCCTTTGGGAAAGAATAAATGCAGTATATTCTTTTTGAGTCATTTTTCTATCTCTAATAAATCGATTATCTTCAGTAATATATCTTTTTGATATAAAACACTCAAATAATCGAAAAAAATTTTTGATAAACCTATCAAAAGAATACATAAAATACTCCTCCAATTAACTAAATTCGTAATCAAAAAACTTCAATTACATATATAATTATATATAACTCATAATATTTAAAATAAACTATTAATAATTATTAAAATAAGATATAAATAAATTAAAAGTAATTAAACAAGTATTAAAATAAATAACGTTTGATTCAATTAAAATAAATAAAAATTAGATGTTTTCAATATTGAAAACATAGTTAAAAATAAGTTAAATCCTTAAGTTTCTAGGAATGATTTAATAAGGTTGATTAATAGATATATTAATATGAAAATTTGTCTTTACGGCTCAGGTAGTAAGAACACTCCAAGGGAATACACTGATGTTGGCTATGAACTGGGATTGAAAATAGCTTCAAATAATCATTCTCTTGTATTTGGCGGTGGAAATGATGGAATGATGGGTGCAGTTGCAAAAGGCGTTCATGACAATGGAGGAAACATTACAGCTATCGCTCCGGATTGGATAAATGAATTCGATGATCCTTTTAAAGGTCATGATGAATATATCAAAACGGATTCAATGGATGAGAGAAAGAAACTGTTTTTGGAAAAGTCTGATGTATTCATCATTGCTCCTGGCGGAATAGGTACCTTGGATGAGTTTTTTGAGGTTTTGACATTGAAATATCTCAACAGACATTCAAAAAAGATTATTCTTTTCAATATCAGTCATTTCTATGACAGGATGATTGACATGCTTCAAGAGATGCATGATGAAGGTCTGATTCGTGAAGGTGCACTGGACATTTTTGAAGTTGCAGATTCCCTGGATGAAATTTTTGATTTATTATGATTGATGATTTAAAAAAGATTGCTAAATTTGTTTTAATTGCTTTTGTAGTCCTTTTAGTTTTGGGTGTTATAATTGGGACAATATCATATCTGACATCTCCTCCAAGCTTTGCCAGTAGCGATGATAGCGTGGAAATAGACATCGGCCAGGACGGTTATCTAAAAGCAAGCATTAAAAAATCATTGCAATATAAAAGCGAGAACATTCCTAATGGTGAGGTAAATGTATCTGGCGATTTGATAAAATGGAAGGATGCACGAAACATTAGCTATGTAAACTATCTTGGCAAGAAGGCCTATGTAATTGTTTGGAAAGCACCTCTAAAGGATACTGGTTTTAATGTGGTTGACACCTCAAAAATTGCCTATGACTATGGAGACATACATGGAAAAAATAGGATGTATGCCCTATACTATCAGGAATACAATCCGAAAAACAAAATGGTGTATGGAATAATACTGGACCACAATAGCATTTCATATGATTTCAAAGACCTGATTCATGATATCCTATGAAATGGTGTATGGAATAATACTGGACCACAATAGCATTTCATATGATTTCAAAGA
>NZ_CAMJUE010000119.1 GCF_946408925.1 uncultured Methanobrevibacter sp. | reverse complement strand
CAACAATTCGAGAAATGCTAACATTCATGAAGAAAGAGTCCAACACTATAATAAATGAAGCACAAGCCACAACTATTAACGGAAACCAAGAATATTCGTTAGCCTTTACATTCATATTTATTAATCCTCCAACATATTATAAACATGATTTTATATTTGATTTCGCAACGATTAAATTTTTGGATTGGATTTTTATCGAAATACTGCAAGAATACCCAAATCTCTGTAAGATTGATTTTCGAATGAATTCTTATGAATTTTAAATATCCAAGGCCAACCTAATAACTACATCTAATTTGAGCATCAATAGCTAGGCTCATTAACTTCTCTTGCAACATCGCCCTTTTTAACCTCACCAATCAGAAAAGGCGAATCAGGATTATGCAACTTTTGGTTCTTTTTAACAGATTCATATTGGCGTTGACGTAGCTATATTGAAATTATCTACTAAAAATCGAAATCTGGTATCCTAGATTGCAAACAAAATTAAAAAGCACTATTTTCGTAGTGAAACTAAATGTAGTATGAATCTTCAATACTAATCGCATAGCAGTATTGAAATTATCACTACTTTTTAGTAAAATATGTTTCATAACTAATGAACAGATATTACTTATAAATCATCGAAAAAATAATAGTCAATGTATTTAAGAAAAATTAATTGTTTTTAAATAAGAAAAATAATGATAAGATAAATCAATGCCTATAACATGATAAACATGCTTGAACAGATAGACATTGAGTTAATTTACTTATACAAATAGAATTTAAGTACCCAGAAGTGGACTTTAAACTCTAATGAATATTATGAAATATAATGTATATAAACTTTATTATGTTTTAATTTATAAACCATAGGAAGTGTCGATTAGACCCAACAAACCCGAACATAACTTATTAAAAGCTATCGCTAAACAATGATTCTAATATTTGATGGTTCCTACAGTTTAAAGGAGAAATCGATGTTATGTCATCGGATTAATTATATGTAATCCGTATGATGAAGAATGCCAAACACCACGATATGATGGCATATATGAGCATTCCTATCCAAAATTTCTTTCGGACACTCATAAAGGATTCCTCCATTCGTATAAGTAAATTTGCCAAGAGGAGAGTTCATTAAAACCTGTGTTTTAAATCCCAACATTGGCAATATTATCCTGTTCAAAATAAATATCACCACCTTTTGGATCAAGAGTTTGATTACATATAATGTTTAATTTAATAGAATATATACTTTTTATTTGTTAGATTCACAAAGCAAAATTGCTTTATGCTTGAAAACATAATTATTCAACTGTCATGCAGAATACGATTTATCAACATTAACTCTTTTAACTTGTTTCAACAGTATTTTTTTAACCTCCAGTGAATGCCACAGACATTGAAAATCTATCTGAAAAACAAAAAGAAGAATTATTAAAATAATATTAAACATTTTTTAAATCAATGATTAACATTATTACCACACAACATCCATACTTAATTGTAATCTATAATTAACATAACATTCAAAAAATCAATTAAAATAATATTTGTTGTGTGTCAATGTAACTAGGTTCATTGATTTCTTTTACAACATCATCCTCTTTAACATCACCTATCAGCAATGGTGAATCAGGATTATACAACTTTTGGTTCCTTTTAACCAACTTCATGTTGGCGTTGGCATAACACACTTTAAATTATCTACTAATTTTAGTGAAATTTGTTCTATACTATGCGGACAAAAAATGATTAAAAGTAGCAGAATTATCCACTACTTTTAGTCAGATTGGTATTGTAGTTAACGAACAAATATTACTAATCAAATGCTCTCACACAAAGAACATACCAAAGAAATACCAAAGTAAACATTAAGATGACATGCTATTTTGGGGAAAATAATTATATTTACAAAAGTCTCCAATAAAAAAAACTCCAAAAGTCTATAATAAAAATATCAAAAAGTATATAATAAAAAACTCCAAAAGTCTCCAAAAAAAAATAATAAGTTGATTGAAATGGAAAGAAAATACCTAAAGCGTTACATGGATGATGATTTAGAAAGATATCTTAGAATGATTGGTGCAGTATTAATAGTTGGACCAAAATGGTGCGGAAAAACTACAACTGCCGAAAGACATGCAAAAAGTGTTATAAAATTACAAGACCCTAAACGAAAAGAAACATATAAAATATGGGCAGAATTTGATCCTGACAGATTATTAGAAGGCAATAAACCTAAACTAATTGATGAATGGCAGATGGCACCTATCCTATGGGATGCAGTCCGAAATAGTGTTGATGAAATAGGAGGCGAAGGATTATACATTCTAACAGGTTCAACTGTTGTTGATGAATCAAAAATAATGCATTCCGGCACTGGAAGAATACACCAAGTCCTAATGAGACCCATGAGCCTATATGAAAGCATGGAATCAAATGGTAAAATATCATTAATGGAATTATTCAACAATCCTAATTTAGATATTAATGGAATAACTTCTGATTTGACAATTGATGAGTTAATATTTGCTGCATGTAGAGGGGGATGGCCAGAATCTGTTGTGAAAAAAGATAAAGAAGCACAATTATTTGTTGCCAAATCATATGTTCAAAATATTTGCAACACAGATATTTCCGCAATTGATGGAGTTAAAAGAAACCCTGATAAAGTGAGAACCCTCTTAAAATCTCTCGCAAGAAATAATTCAACGCTCGTTAATGATAAAACAATAATGACAGATGTTAATGTAAATGAAAAAATGAGCAATGGAACATATTACTCATATATCAAAGCATTAAAAGACTTATTCGTTATAGAAGAGATAAGAGGATAGTCACCAGACATTAAATCAAAAACCTCAATGAGAACAAGAAACAAAAAAATATTTATAGACCCTTCAATCGCAATTGCTTCATTAAAAATGAGCCCAGAATCATGTGCTGATGATTTATTCTTGTTCGGATTTTTATTTGAAAATCTCTGCATTAGAGATTTAAGCATTTATACCAGCCCATTAGATGGAAAATATCTATTACTACCATGACAAATCAGATATTGAAATTGACTGCGTAGTACATTTAAATGATAATAGATATGCATTAATTGAATGCAAATTAGGCAGTGAAAAATTGATGAAGGTGCGAAAAACTTATTGAAAATCAACAAATTAATAGAAAAAAATGATGAACTAAACAATCCAAGTTTTTTAGCTGTTTTAACTGGAGGAGAAGTTGCATATACTCGCCCAGATGGTGTGAAAGTCATACCAATAGGTTGTCTAAAACAATGATTCATTTCTAAATTAATTTTTGTTGTGAATCAATAT
>NZ_CAMJUE010000118.1 GCF_946408925.1 uncultured Methanobrevibacter sp. | reverse complement strand
TTTAAGCAAACTGTCTCCACTATTTTTTGAAATACTGCATGATGACTTAATGGACGTATATAAAAACCATAATGTAAAAAGAATCCGATTTGTCTATTACAATAAAAGCAGACTGTCAAAACTGAGCAATGCAAAGATTGTTTATGACGGTGAAAGGATTTTTGTTACATCCAACAATATAGATACCAAAATAAGCAATCGTGTAGATTTGGAATACAGGGACTTTGATGAGGATAAAACTGATATTATAGAGAATTTTTCACAAACCGGAAGCTATTATAATATAAGTGGAAAATATACATGGTCTCAGGGTGTATTCAATATCATAAATCGTGCAAAAGAGGAATCCGATGACTATTACAACATAATTTTTGATTTGGTAATTCCCGAAGACAAGCATATCGTCAATAAGATTTTTGACACCACAAATCATCAGACTGCACAGTGCAATGAAATCATACGCATCAGGACAGTGGACGGTATTTTAAAAACGGTTGAAGTCAATGTATATTCCTATTTTGATGAAAGCGGAATTGTCATTCGTCAGGGACTTGTTAATGACATAACAAAACACTTCAATGATGAACTAACCAAACCTGTTGATTTCCTTTTGAACGGCTTTAAAAACAGTTCCAAATTGGCATTGCTAGTGGAACCATTGAATACCAAACAGTTCAAATTCTCCAAAGGTTTTTATAATATAATTGAAAAGGATCCTAATGAATATTATCACTCAAGGGATATTTTGAAAAACATTGCTGAAAAAGACGTTTCCCAACGGATTTATGATCTCATTAATGGTGATATAAACAAGATTGATGAAACATTTACATATTACGTTGACGGGGATTCCAACAGGCGAAAAGTTGTTGAAATTTACATCGAACGCTTTGAATACGGAATGACCACACACAGTATAGGTTTTATAACCGACATTACCGAAGAGGATGACAATTATAATCAACTCATCAAATCCAATGAAAACAGACTTGTTCTAATCAAGGAAATACATCATAGGGTGAAAAATAACCTGCAAGTCTTAAACAGTTTTCTTAACCTTGAAAAAAGAGCATACAGGGATAATCCTGAATTGATAATTGAACACATGCAGACACGTTTGACTTCACTTGCACTGCTTCATGAAAAAACCTACAATTCACAGGATTTCAAAAACATCAGTCTTAAGCAATACCTTAAAGATCATGACCGACAGACCGAAAGAGTGGTTGACTCACCTAATCATATTGAATTTGAAACCCATATAGATGATGACCTGAACATATCCATTGAAGTTATAACACCGTTGCTTTTAATAATTGATGAGATAACAATGAACGCCATCAAACATGCATTTCCGGATACATCAAAAGACAATAGGATAACAAAAACAATAAGAAGTTTAGGAAATGGCACTGCAGAACTGATTATAAAAGACAATGGTGTTGGCATACATGATGTGGGTCATGTAACTACAAATCTGGGCTGTGAAATTATAAAAAGCCTGACCAAACAGTTAGGAGGAAGCATAAGCCTTATTGAACATGAACACGGAACAGGCTACAAGCTGATTTTCCCGACTGAAATGGAACATACAATAGATTAAACAATTTTGGAGTCTTGTTAATTATGAAAAGAAAAGATGTTGTACTATTTATGATTGTCGGAACTGGTAATAATTCCCAGGATGACGATGGAACCAAAATGCTTGCTCAAAAATTATATTCCACTATAACAAAAATATATCCCCATCAGGTAGTGTTTTTCGCATCTGAAAAATCCAGAAACACAATAACATACATTGAAGAATTATTCGCACAGGATAATGATGAATTTATAGAGGATGAGGATTATCAGATTGTTTCAATAGAATCAATTGATAATTTTAATGCCTGTTTTGAAGTGTTTGAATCTAAAATATTGGAATTTAACAATGATATTACCAAGGAGCATCAGATAATAATGGATTACACATCCGGAACCAAAACAATGTCCGCCGCAATGGCCTGCTGTGGAATGTTTTACAAAAAGGACCTTATTTCAGTTGGAGGGGACAGGTCACAGGGTGAAGTTTCAAGCGGAACAGAAATCATAAACTACCAGAATCTCTATAAGATATATGACAGGATTTCAATAATGAGAGTCAGAAGATATTTCAACTCATACAGCTTCATGGAATGCATTGACATTTTGGAAAAGGTAATTGACCTGAGATTCAATACAGATTCATTTTTAAACATCTGCAAATCATATTACAGCTGGGACAATATGGATTTTGAGAATGCATATGATTATCTCACCAAAGCAGACTTCAATCATTTGGGATTTATCGAAATCCGGGAAAAGCTAAAAAAGAATTTAACCGCATTGGGTATAATTATACATTCAAGGTCTCAAAATCTTAAAAACTGCTATATACTTGCAAGTTTAATAAACAATGCCCAAAGAAAGGCAGAAGAGTATAAATATGATGATGCAATTGCCAGGTTATATAGATCATTTGAACTGATTGCCCAAATCAAACTCTCCAAATATGACATTAAAAGTTCGGATGTTGACATTTCAATACTGTCAGAAAAAAACGTATCTCCCGAATTTATAGAATATCTTGAAAAAACAAAAGAGGACGGTAAAATAAGAATAGGTTTAGTTTCCGATTTCATGCTGCTCAATGAATTGGGAGATAAATTGGGAAAATATTACGTTCAAAATGAATCAAAAATCAAAAACATAACCCAAAAAAGAAATAATTCCATTCTGGCCCATGGCCTGGAATCACAATCAAAAGAGGATTTTGACCAATTTTTGGAAATAGTCACTAATTTGGCATATAAGCTTGATAAGGACATGTCTAAATTTTTAGATGAAACCAAATTCGCCCAGTTCGATATAATATTGGATTTATAGAAATAATTAGTTGAATGGGTATTTAAGTTGAAACTCATTAACCCATTCATTATGGTATTTTTATATAGAAATTTGTTCTGCTGATAATAAAAAGAGAATAAATGAGTTATCCTCTTCTTTCAAGTTGTTTTGATTTTAGTCTTAAGCCTTTGTAACCGCATTTTCTGCATTTGGTAGCTTTAATGGAGTTGTGGCAATGACATTTCAAACAGATTTTAATGTTGATGTTTCTGTTTGCAGCAATCCTTTTGTTTTCAGGAGTCAAATTTCCTTTGATAAAACTAGGATTTTGTTTACTCATAATAATCACCTTTGTTGTTGATGTCTTCATTGTAATTATTATGAATAATGATACAATGAAAACATTTATTTGTTCATAAAAAGTCCGGTTGTTTGTTTAATTGCATTTGTTTTCATTTTCATCACATCTTTTATTTGTT
>NZ_CAMJUE010000117.1 GCF_946408925.1 uncultured Methanobrevibacter sp. | reverse complement strand
GTTGGTAGTTATGCAGTAACAAAATATAAAACTGAAAAATTGGAGGTTTTATAATTGATTAAAAATGATTCAGACCTCTTAAATGACTTTACCATTACAAGAAACCTGAAACCAATCACACAGAAATCATACCGCACAAGCATGAATCTTTACACTGAATTCAATAACACTTCATTCCTATCTTTAATAACCGAAGCAGAAGAGGAGGAAAACAGACAAATAAGATGGAAATACAGGAAAATCAAACAGAGACTTCTGAAATTCAGAAACTATCTGACAAACACCTACAAGAAAAATTATGCAAAAATAACACTTTCAAGAGTCATCACGATTTATAAGCATTATGAAATTGAAATCAACACTCTGCCGCCGATAAGTTCCAAAAACCATAATGAGTCGGCACCGATAACCTTTGATGATTTGCCGACCAAGGTGATTATCCGCAGGGCACTTAAAAAATCAGGTCCTATGATGAAGGCAATAATTCTTTTTATGAGTTCAAGCGGCTGTGCCCGCAGGGAAACTCTTAACCTGTCTGTCCAAGACATTATAGACTCCACCAAAGATTATCATGAGGAATGTGATATTTATGAGATAATAGATTTACTGAAGTCCCGAAATGATATTGTGCCCACTTTTAAGTTGAAAAGACAGAAAACCAATAAGTATTATTATACGTTCTGCTCTCCTGAGGCAATAAAACAGATTCTCAAACACCTAAAGACAAGAAAAGATTTAAAACCTGATGACAAGGTCTTTCCAATTCATGTTGAGACTTTCAACCGGAATTTCAAAAAACTTAACAGTCAGCTGAAACTGGGTAAAGCCGGATGTTATTGCAGATTTAGAAGCCATAATCTGAGAAAATATCATGCATCAAACCTTAAAAACGACGGCATGAGTATGACAGACATCAATGCCCTTCAGGGAAAAAGCAAGAATGCCGTGGATGAGTCGTATTTTTTTGAAAATCCACAAACTTTAAAAAAGGAATATGTAAAACATTTGCCTGCAATAACAGTGTTAGATAAACAAAACAAAAGAAAAATCAAATCATCAGAGATTATAAGGCTTGAAATAGAAAATAAAAAGTTAAAAAAGGAAATCATCAATCTAAAAGAGAAATTCAATATTGTCCCATGATTAGTTTAGTGGAGATAATTTTTAATTATCCAATAACATTATTTAAATAGGTTAAACTTATTTTAATCTATGTTTTCTAATGCTTTGTTTGAAAAATTTTGTAATGAGAGAAATATTAAGGAAAGTACTGCTAAAAGTTATGAGTCTTCACTTAAAAGTTATGTGAGATTTCATGATTTGAGCATTGATGAGCTGATGGATGAGGCAAGAGTGGATGAGGAGCTGGAGATTCCTTTAAAGGACAGGCGGATTAAAAAGCGTCTTTTGGAGTATCGGAATTTTTTATTTAAAAGTAAAAACACCCCAAATACCATCAAGACTTATTTCACTAAAATCAAGACATTTTATTCCCATTTTGAGATTGAAATTCCCAATTTGCCTGATGCAAGATATGATACTGAGTATGAAATCAATTATTTGGATTTGCCGACCAAGGATCATATCCGACAGGTTCTGGATATTGTTTCTATTGATTTTAAGAGTATTATTCTGTTTATGAGTTCTTCGGGAACTGCAAGGGCAGAGGCACTGTCACTTACTGTTGGCCAGTTTGTTGATGCCACTTCAGACAGTCATCACGGGGGTTCATTAAATTCAATTCTCGATGAATTATCTAGAAAGAATGATGTTATTCCTACATTTTATTTAAGGCGTATTAAAACAGATAAATTCTATTATACTTTTTGCACTCCCGAAGCAACTAAATATATAGTGAAGTATTTAAAAACCCGAAAGAATTTAACTTTGGAGGATAAGCTATTCAACTTCACATCATCGGCACTGCTTACCAAATTCCAGGAAGTCAACGACATAATGGGATGGGGATTTAAAGGAAAATACCGGTTTTTCAGATCACATACTCTCCGTAAATTCCACGCATCAAACATTGGACTCTCCGCCGAGTACGTTGACGCCCTGCAGGGAAGAAGCAAAAGTGAAGTTCACGAAACATACATCAAAACCAACCCCGAAAAACTGAAGGCAATCTATGCCTCCGCAATGAAGAATGTGATGGTGAATTATGCCTCTGAAGAAGAAAAGATCAACAACCAGGAATTTACAATAGTGATAAACATATTCCTCGCCGGAAAGGAATACAATATCATCTAATGTTAAGGGCAAATTCCCGTTTATGTGTTGATGTTAAACACATCCACATTGTCCCTGACGGGAATTTGTGCCTCCTTAACCTTATTTTTATTGTAGATTATCAGCGCATTCATGTGCTTCACATACCTCTGCTTTAAAACGTCCGGATTTTCAAAATAATATGCCTCATCAGTAGGTGTTTTGGATTTTCCCTGAATCGAATTTATATCCTCCATAAGCATCCCACTATTCCTAAGGCTGCTTGCATGAAACTTCCTGAGATTATGCGAACGGTACCGGTTGTAGGTTCCGGACTTGCCAAGTCCCAGCTGATTATTGATTTTAATGAACTTTCGAGACAATGTCTCCGGATGTATCTCAAATAATTTATTGCTGCTTTTAAGGTTGTTTCTTGTTTTCAGATAGTTTAAAATCATTCTGGTGGCTTCAGGTGTTATGAATGTATAGTAATACTTGCCTGTTTTCTGCCTTTTCAATTTAAATGTCGGAACAACCTTTCTTTTTTTGCTTAAAATATTTATTACAGTTGAAATATCATCTTCATTATGATACTGTGAGGTTGCAGTTATAAAATCATTGATAGTCAAATTCAGAGTATCCCTTCTTGCACATCCTGAAGACAACATAAACAGTGTAATTGCCTTCATTTTAATATCAGACCTCCTTAAAGCTTTTCGGATAATGTTTTTATCCGGCAAGTCACCAAAAGTTATTGGAGGAGATTCAATGTAATTTTTCCTCGACTGTGACGGCAGGGCATGAATCTCAATGTCATAATGCCTGTATAATGTGATGATTCTTGAAAATGTAATCCTTGCATAATTTTTTCTGTAATTGGCGCTTAAGAAATTCCTAAACTTCAGGAGCCTCTCTTTCAATCTCCTGTATTTCCAGCGAATTCCATTGGATTCTTCCTGTTCTGCCTCTTTTAACAAATCAATAAATGGTGCATTATTAAAATCAGCGTATAAATTTAAAGTGGTTTTGTATGATTTTTTAGTTGAATTTTTTAAGTTTCTGGTCAATGTAAAATCATTTAAAACATCTGCATCGCAATTAAAGTTCATAGAATCGCCTTCCATTTTAAAATTAGATGTGAGGATACTGCATAACTACCAAC
>NZ_CAMJUE010000116.1 GCF_946408925.1 uncultured Methanobrevibacter sp. | reverse complement strand
TTACATTAAACAATGTGACTTTCATTGGCAATAATGCCAGTCGTGGCGGAGCAATTCTCATTTATGGCAGTATATTAAATTGCGCAGGGTCCCGCTTTATTGACAATTATGGTGAAAGGGGATCATCAATATATTTAGATAATGCCACATTAAAGGTCTCAAACTCATCTGTCACATCACACAGCACTGGTAAATATGGTCAAATTTATGCCACAGATTCCTCAGTCAGCATAGATGATTCAGATTTCATTAACATTACTTCTGCTTATGCATCCGCACTCTATTTTGAATATTGTGAAAGTTCAATTATCAATTCCAGATTCATTAATCTTACAGCCGAGAAATCCGCAGGAGCAATTGCCATAAGATGGACAGGCAACTCTTATATCAAAGGATGTAAGTTTATCAACACCCAATCATTTAAAAATGCAGGCGCCATACTAGTGGATTATGGAATAGAAAACAACAATGCTATAATCATTGATTGTATGTTTAAAAATTCTTCATCCCTGATTGGCGGAGCATATGTTCAACTGGGAGGTAATTTAATCCTGAACGGTTCCAACTTCACAAACAATAATGCCCAGGTTGGAGGAGCAGTTTACATCTCATTTACCAACACAACAATTGACAATTGTATTTTTGAATCAAACAAACTGTCCGGTAACCACTACGGCGGCGCAGTATATTGCGACATCAGTAACCTGACACTGACCCGAACAAAATTCCTCAATAACTCCGCATATCTTGGAAATGCAGTATATACCTGTGATTCATGTTATAATATCACCAGTTGTGTGTTTAAAAACAATGCAAATGCGATTTTCACAGATTTTGACAAAAACAATTGCATTCTCAACAATAATGAATATGCCAATGACAGTGTAATCACCAATCAGTCATTTTATTCACCCGTATCTTTCGAATATCCCGGATTGAATCTGACATTAATCAACAATACAATCAATGTTTCAAGTCTTCCTTCAAGGTTTGATTTACGCGATTGGGGATGGATTACTCCAGTTAAAGACCAAGGCATGATGGGTGCCTGCTGGACGTTTTCTTTTGGAGAATCATTAGAAACTGCTCTTTTAAAAGCAACTGGCATCAGATATGATATCTCCGAAAATTATATTCAAAATCTCCAAGTAAGATACTCCGATTTTGGAAATTTACTTTCAGATGAAGGAGGTATTCATTATATGGCTTTGGCTAATGTGGTCAACTGGCTGAGTGTTGGTGAAGAAGAAGATGAATATGATGAGGTAGGTAAATTATCTGTTTTTGTTGATAGCGTAAATAAGATTCGACTACAGGATGCTTACTTCATCATGCCTGATTCAAGCAATTATATTGAGGATGTTAAAAAAGCGATTTTAAATTACGGTGCAGTTTCAATTGCTTATGCCTGCAGTTCAGATGAACCGTATTTCAATAAATATACTTCTGCACAGTATACAAATGAATCCCTTCCGACCAACCATGGAGTTGCCATCATAGGATGGGATGATAACTTTAAGGCTAATAACTTTTTAATCACTCCTCCAGGAGATGGTGCATGGATTGTTAAAAACAGCTGGGGAAGCGATTGGGGAGATGAAGGATATTTCTACCTGTCCTACTATGAAAAGTCATTTTTTACACTTGATGTAGATACAGGTTGCATTTATCCGTTCACAGCCTGCATTTTCACTAATGCAATAGATTACCATGTCAATTACCAGACAGATTTAGGTGGTTTGTTTGATTTCGACAGCAATTATACTCAATATTCCAATGAGTTCACATCACAGTATGATGATTTGATTGCAGCTGTTGGAACATACTTCAACCAGTCAGAAATCAATTATTCATTTGACATTTACATGAACGATAAACTGGCGCACTCACAAAGCGGTGTAAGCGAGTTTGCAGGATACAGGACAATTGTTTTAAGCAAATATGTTTCAGTTAAAAAAGGGGATAAGTTTAAAGTAGTATTTAGAAATAATAATCTTCCTTATCAGGCATATTCAAGACAGCATTATATTCAGGGAATGTCTTTTGTAAGTGCCGACGGCAGCACATGGGATGATATCACATTGAAAAACAGAACAGTTTGCCTTAAGGTTTATACTGTGGCTGATGACAGTAAAATCATCAATAACAAGGATATTTCAGTTGACTATGATGGTGGAAAATACTTCTCTGTTAAGGTGGTGACTGCTGATGGTCATGCCATTGGTGCTGGAGCAAGCGTTAAATTCGTATTGAATGGTAAAACCACAATTGTTAATACTGACGGCAATGGAATTGCTAAAATAAAAATAACGCAAACTCCTGGAAAATACACTATCAAAACTGTATTCAACGGCAAAACCTATACCAATAAAGTTACAGTAAAACAGGTCTTAACAGCCAGCAAAGGCACTGTCAAAAAGACTGCTAAGAAGTTTACCTTGAAAGCTAAGCTCAAAATCAATGGTAAATTGGTTAAAGGCAAAACTGTAACATTCAAGTTCAACGGCAAAACCTATAAGGTTAAAACCAACAAGAAAGGAATTGCTCAAAAGACACTTAAGAAGAATCTTATTAAAAAGCTTAAAAAGGGTAAAACCTACACTGTCAAAGTGACATACCTTAAAGATACAATAAAAACAACCGTTAAAGTAAAATAGTGCCCAATGCACTATTTTAATTATTTTTTTAAATTTTAATTAATGTTAAGGATTATAATAATCAACCTTAATCATCAACCAATATTATTTTTTTATTTTCATTAAAACGCTTTAAATCAAAAAATAGTAATTTAAGGAATTTAAAAAAAATTAATCATCAACCACATTAATAACTTCATGATTCATTTTTCACAATCAAATCACTGGGCGGACAAATATCAGTTTATATGTTCTTAACAATGTTTTGGGATATGCATATTTTTTTAGGTAATCTATTTTTTACTAATATTTTTAATTTATAAAGGTTTAACTTGATTTAATTTAAATAGAATCGCTTCTATATATCATATATATCTTTTGATTAAAATTGATGATTTTAATCGTGGTGAGTTTGAAAATGAAATTAAAAAAGATAATGATTATGACTTTTCTGTTACTGACAATTTTAACAATTGGAGCTGTCAGTGCAGCTGAAAATACAAATGACACAATAACTGATAATGTTATTGGTAGTGATGAAACAAGAGATATTGTTAGTATGGAAGATGCAACTGATGATGTTGTAAGTGTAGATGATAATGATGATGTAAATTCTGTAGAAGAGGAGGGTGAGATTTTAACAGCAAATCCAAAGACCTTCACTGATTTGAATGCCAAGATTAATGGTAATGATGATAGTGAGGTATATTTGGATGGGAATTATTCTTATGAATTAGGAACCGACGATGCCTTTAAGGAGGGTGTTGTTATTGATCGTGCTGTTACTATTTATGGTAATGGATTCACTATTAGTG
>NZ_CAMJUE010000115.1 GCF_946408925.1 uncultured Methanobrevibacter sp. | reverse complement strand
TCCAAGCATTATTACTTGCTCACGGTGGATTAACAACTTTAGGAGCAAATATTGTATCCATGGGTATTGTCGGACCGTTAGTGGCTTGGTTAGTATACAAAGGTTTAACTAAAGTTGGTATTTCATCAACAATTGCTGTTTTCTTTGCAGCATTTTTAGGAGACTTATTAACTTATGTAGCTACTTCATTCCAATTAGCTTTCGCATTCCCTGCTCCAACATTCGGTGCAGCATTAACCAATTTCCTAGTTATCTTTGCGGTAACTCAAATACCATTAGCTGTTGGTGAAGGTATCTTAACAGTCATTATCTGGGACAGATTAAAAGCATACAAACCAAAACTGTTAGATAAACTTGGTGCATTAGCTCCTAATGAAGCATAAGGTGATAGAAATGAAAACATCAACATTAATAATTTTAGCTATAATTTGTGCAATTATTTTCATTGCACCATTAGTAATGTTTAGTGGTCACGGAGAAGATGATGGATACTTTGGCGGATCTGACGATGCAGCTAGTGAAGCTATTGAATCAACAAATTTCAAACCATGGTTTTCTTCAATATGGGAGCCACCAAGTGGTGAAATAGAAAGTTTATTATTTGCTCTTCAAGCAGCCATAGGAGCAATCATTATTGGTTACTTCTTCGGTTACTGGAGAGGACAAGGTAAAGAAGAATAATTAATCTTCTTTATTATTTTTCTCTTTTTTTAGTGATTTTTATGAAATTTGATATGGATTATATTGCGCATCATAATGAATTAACAGAAACAAATCCTTATTTTAAATTGTTTTTAACAATAATATTGTTGATTTTGACATTGGCACTTGATAATCTATATTTTGACATTTCCATCTTTGTTGTTATGTCTATTGTAATTTTAACAATAGCAAAAATCAGTTGGCGTTCATATTTAAAATTCTTGTCCATTCCTATGGCATTTGTAGTTATTACATGTCTGTTTTTAATATTCTTCTTTGGAAAAGGGGAAGTAATATATGAGACTGGCATTTTTGGCATTGTAGTTACAACAGATTCTCTGCACTATGGTGTATATACATTCTTTAGGGTAGTGGGTTGTCTGCCTTTATTGGGTTTTCTTGCCCTGACAACACCAATTGCGAAAATTTTACATTGTCTGGCGACTTTTAAAGTTCCAAAAATTTTCATTGAAATTGCACTTTTAATGTATAATTCAATATTCATTTTCTTAAATGAAATCGACACCATGCAAAAGGCGCAGGAAACAAGATTGGGTTATCATTCCTATTGGAATTCATTTAAATCTCTAGGAGCACTTGCAAGTACAATATTTCTCAGATCTTTGGATAAAAGTGAAACATTACAGCATTCTCTTGATTCTAGAGGATATTCTGGTGAATTACCAATTTATGAACCGCGAAAAAGGGAGTAATCAATTATGTTAGAAGTTAAAAATATTAAATATTCATACAATTCAGATTATCAGGCATTGAAAGGTGTAAGCTTAAAGGTTGAAAAGGGAGAAATGGTTGCTCTTTTGGGGAAAAACGGTGCTGGAAAATCAACACTGTTTCTACATTTGAACGGTATCTACGAACCTGATGAAGGACAGGTCTTCATTGATGGTGAAGAGCTGAAATATGATAAGAAATCTCTGCTTAAATTCAGACAGAAAGTCGGAATAGTATTTCAAAACCCGGATGATCAGATATTCGCTCCGACTGTGGAAGAAGATGTTGCTTTCGGACCGTTGAATCTGGGATTGTCAATGGAAGAAGTGCAGGACAGGGTTGAAGAGGCACTTGCCCGTGTTGGTATGAGCGGTTTTGAGAAAAAGGCACCTCATCACTTAAGTGGTGGTCAAAAGAAAAGGGTTGCAATTGCAGGCATTCTTGCAATGAAACCTGAAATAATGGTTTTGGATGAACCTACTGCAGGTCTTGACCCTCAGGGGGTAACAAACTTGACAAAACTGTTAAGGGAACTCAACGATGAGGGAATTACAATCATAATTTCAACACATGAAGTTGATCTGGTTCCTAATTATGCAAAACGAGTATTTGTTTTGGTTGACGGTCTCTTGATTGCTGAAGGATCACCTAAAGAGATTTTTGCACAACCTGATATTTTAAAGCAGGCTAATTTAAAAGTACCAATTGTCACTGAACTTTTCCAAAAGCTTGAAGCTGAAGGATTTGATATGGAAAATGATTATCCGTTAACAATTGATGAGGCTAAGGATAAGTTTTTAGAGTTAATCGATAAAAACTAATTTTTTTTAAATCAGATTTTTTTCATAATTATGTTGCTTAAAGTATTACTATGAGTAATAACTAATAATACTTTCTTATTTTCAATCAAACATTTATATTATTAAATACATATTTTCTCATAAGGTGAATTTAGATGAGAATTGGAATTTGTGATACAACATTTGCACGCTTTGACATGGCAAGTGCAGCCATTGACGAGTTAAAAAAGAATGCATATGATTTAAAAATCATTCGTGAAACTGTCCCTGGCGTTAAAGACCTGCCAGTTACGGCCAAAATTCTCATAGAGGAAGAAAATTGTGATATCGTAATGGCACTTGGAATGCCTGGGCCTATGGAAAAGGATAAGATGTGTGCCCATGAGGCATCAACCGGCCTTATAAATGCACAGCTCATGACAAACACACACATACTTGAAGTCTTTGTCCATGAGGATGAGGAAGAAGATCCTGTCGAGCTTGCAAAACTTGCCGAAAACAGGGCACGAGAACATGCACAAAACTTAATAAAAATGATGTATCACAGAAAAGCAATGAGAAAAGAAGCGGGAATGGGAATGCGTGAAGGAAAAGAAGATGCAGGACCATTATAAAAGGTGTACGATGAGTTTTAAAATTTCAAAGGAAGATAAACAGGATACTTATATTATACTTCCGGCATATAATGAGGCAACCAGAATCCAGCCAGTAATTGAAGCTATCGCTCAAAAAGGATATAATATGGTCATCGTTAATGATGGGTCATCAGACAATACTCTGGAAGTCATCAAGGAATCAAAAAAGAAATATCCGAATAATATCCACATATTTTCACTTATAATCAATAGGGGCGTTGGAGTGGCAACACAAACGGGATTTGATGCTGTCTTTAAGTTCAACCCAAAATATGTGGTAAGTATGGATTCGGATGGTCAGCACTCTCCGGATGACTTGGACAATGTAATTAGACCTTTGGTTAGTGGGGAAGCTCAGGCAGTGATAGGTGTAAGGCCGCTTATGGATATGCCTTTCAGCAGAAACTTTGCAAATTCCGTGATGAACCTGCTTACACGGATTTTTTATGGTGTGAAGGTAAGTGATTCCCAAACAGGTTTCAGGGCAATAACCGCTGAAGCTTTAAGTAAAATAAACATTAATGCTCAGGGTTATCTTATTTCTTCAGAATTCATTCGTGAAGTTAACGATAATGATATTCCATTTGCAGAAGTTCCAATTGAAACAATTTACACTCCTGAAACTCAGGCAAAAGGAACAAATGTCA
>NZ_CAMJUE010000114.1 GCF_946408925.1 uncultured Methanobrevibacter sp. | reverse complement strand
GTCATGGACTTTTAGATGCATTAAGGATGATTCATGGAATCATCTAATTTACACCCTCAATTCTTTTAATGTCTATGATTAGCTTATCAAAATCAGACTGATAATCCCTATCCTGAATGACTTTGAATTTATCATATTCCTCTTTTGCAATTTTCTGGGCATCCTTTGATGAAATTTTGCCTTTACCTTCCAAAATTGGCAATAGATTCAAATTGATATAATCATCCAAAACTTTTTTCCAATCAGCCATAGACATCGGAATTTCATTCAACGCTCTTGACTCGGCAAGTGTTAAAAATCCATCAACCAATGAATTCAAGCGTTTTAATTCTTTTTCGTTTAAATAATTCTTAGAGATTACAACATCACTCAAAATGATTTTACCGTTTGGATTGCTCCAGTTTGTCAATCCCATGTTTATTTTTTCACTGTCGCTTCTCTCAGCAATAATTTCTGCAGCAGTCTGGCCACTAACGGCAAAAATTAATTTGTTTTGAACTGTTGCAAAGAAATCCCGAGTTACCTGAGCATCTTTTTTGTAATCAAAGCTGGTGGCATATATGTCTGTGATTTTTTGATTGAATCTTCTTTCAGATGATCTGATATCCCTTACTCTTTCAAGCAGTTGACTGAAATAATCAACTCCAAATCTGGAACCATTTTTTAACAATTCATCATCCAAAACAAAACCCTTGATAATTAATTCTTTTAATTGTTTAGTAGCCCATATTCTAAAATGTGTTGCATTTTTAGAGTTTACTCTGTAACCTACAGAAATAATAACATCTAAATTATAGAAATTATTTTCATATTTTTTTCCATCTGAAGCAGTTGTTCGAATTTTTCGAACAACTGAATTTGGGTCCAATTCACCATCTGAAAAAATATTTTTAAGATGATAGTTTATGGTATTCTTTTTCACATTAAACACTTCAGCCATTGTTTTTTGAGTTGCCCAAAATGTTTCCCCTTCAGGGTCGATAATCCCCTTCAGTGAGACTTCACCCTCATCACCAATATACAACAGAGTTTTCTGCATTTCTTTTTCTTCCACCATAATTTACCTCATTTTTAATTTAATATATTAAAATCAAATATTATTTTAAAATATGAAACATATAATCTTTTTGTTTTAAATGAAGTCAATTTTACAAGGCAAAATCAATATTAGAAACTTAGAGCAATATTTCAAAGTGAAGGCAATTTTAAAAAAATGAAATTTTAAATGCATCTACTCTTAAATATTTTTAAAAATAATATATTACCATGACTTTCATGAATAACAATGCAAATATTAAACAGTTCCAATTAATCAAATTCATTAATGAGAACTGCAATGATGACCATGTGATAACAAAGATTTCAATTGTGCTTCGCCGGGACAAGATAGAAGCACCCCATTATATGAACACTAAAATCAGACTCTCCACCTGCATTGATATGGAGGAGAATGGAATCATTCATGCAATGGACATACTGAACCATAACAGAATGCACAATCTGAGCGAAGATGCATATGCTGAAATCAAATCTCTGATTGATGAAAAACTCGAAAACATCCCTGAATCAGATCAGATAAAAATATCCAAAAAGGAAAATCAGCTGAAGATTGTTTTAATCTCCAGAAGTGAAGATGAACTCAGAAGTCTTTTTGAAAACTATCATGAGATTTTTGACAAAATTGACAATCTGGTCAGCTAAAAAAAAGAAAAGTAAAGTGATGTTAAACATCAATTTTACTGTGAATCAGTGAGTCGTCACCTGCAGATATTATCTCGCCATCCAAAACCTCAATAACTCTGTCTGCAAGTTTGGCCACATCCATATCATGAGTTACAATTATCAGTGTAACGTTTTTATGTTCATGCAAATCAATTAGTTGGCGAAGTATTTTGGTACTTGTCTTTGAGTCAAGTGATCCTGTCGGTTCATCCGCCAATATTATTGATGGATCATTTGCAAGTGCACGGGCGATTGCAACCCTTTGACGCTCACCGCCTGACAGCTTGTTTGGAAGAATGTCTGCCTTGTCCTTAAGACCCACATCATCCAATAGCTTCAATGCCTTATTTTTCATCTCACCGGACTTTAAGCCTTGAGTATACATAGGTATCTCGATGTTTTCACGTACTGAAATGTTTGGAATGAGATTGTGCAGCTGGAAAACAAAGCCTATGCTTGTTGCCCTGAACTCGTTTAATTTTTTGCTGGTGGTCAAGTCCTGGCCGGCAACTGTTATTAAACCGGAATCCGGCACGTCCAATGCACCGAGCATGTTTAAAAGTGTTGATTTGCCAGAACCGGAGGGACCGATTATTGACACAAATTCCCCCTCTTTTATTGTGAGGTTTACACCATTGAGTGCCTTGATTTTTCCGTCCTCATAGCTTTTGTACAAATCTTTTATCTCAACAATCATCAAATCACCTCACTCATACCTCAATGCTTCCGTTGGCGGCAGTCTTATGGCTTTTATTGCAGGATAGATTCCTCCGACAATTCCCACAACTATTGCGATTATGAATGCCTGGATGAAAATCTTTGGAGTGAACATCGGCTCAAAGCCTATCTGGGATGCAAGAGCCAGACATCCGGCAACACCAATTATTGAACCTGCAATTGCTGAAACGATTGTGATTACAAGTGACTCGCCAACAATCATGAACAGAATTCTCTTGTTTGACCATCCGACAGCCTTCAAAACACCTATTTCACGTGTACGTTCAAACACACTCATAAGCATTGTGTTGATGATGCCAAGTCCTCCAACGACAATTGCCAATAGAGATATTGCCCATGTGGATGCCTGAAGCATGTTCAGCATGTCCGCCATCTGCTCCATTTCCATGACAGATGTGATTGTTGTTATATTATCACCGTATTTGGCATCAATTCTGTCGGCCACTTCCTGTGCATCAGCTCCCTTTTGGACCTTAACGTAAATGTTTGATATGGAATCCTCATCATCCATCAGCTCTCCGACCCTTGAAATTGAGGTGAACACTCCGCCGGCCATGTTTGAATCTCCTGATTCATATATGCCCACAACCTCAAAGTCTTCACGGTTGACTTCAATGGTATCGCCTACAGAGTAGTTGTTGTCATTGGCATAGATTTCACCGAGAATCACCTCATCGGCGTTGTCCTCAAAGATTCTGCCCTGCTTCATTGAGATGTCAGCCAGGGTTGTGCCTTTAGGATCAATTCCTATCAGAGTATTCATGTAATCGTCACCGACCGAAGTGAGAACCACATATATAGGATAAGCTTCATCCACACCTTCAACCTTGGCGATCTTATCTGTCCATGATGAGTCAATCGTATTTGTTCCATATGCTGAGTCACCGGTTTCCTTTCCTGAAATCTGGAAATCCGCACCCCCTGCATGTATTGTATCCTCGAAGGTATTTACCAGACCTTCTGTAATTCCACCAAGAGCAACGATAACCACAATACCTATTGCAATTCCTACAATTGCAAGTATTGCACTGTTCTTTCTCCTGAATGGGTTTTTAAGAATGAACTTTAAAAATGACATATTAATTAATATGATTGGA
>NZ_CAMJUE010000113.1 GCF_946408925.1 uncultured Methanobrevibacter sp. | reverse complement strand
CTCACAAACACACAGAACCATCACAGAATACGGTTCAGAAATGCAAAAAGCAATGGACCACAAAATGGAAAAACAAGAATATAAAGACGAATACGCCAAAAGATCAAGCGTTGAAGGACCATTTGGAATATTAAAAGAACAATTCCAAATAGAAAAAGAAGTAGTCATCGGAATGACACGAACAGAAGAAAGATTATACTTAGATGCACTAGCATACAATTTAATCAGATTATACAATATAACACAAGAAATTGAAAATTTAAAAGAAGATTTAGAAAATTTCTGCGAACGAGAATCCGTAATGCATCAATTAAAACTTGATGTGACAATATTTTAAAGTTCATCAAGTAATCTGTCAAAAATCAAATTTGGCGGACACCCTGAACTGTGTAAAACATTATAATGGAAATATATTTTCCATTTTTTTTTATTTAATTAAGATATTTGAGTCCTAACTGATTAGATAGGGTTCTATATTTGTTGTTATCTCGGAACCTATCTTTGCAAGGCTTTTCACGTCATCTTCCATTTCATTTTCAATCCAGCAAATAATGAAATTGTATATTCCACCTATATGATAATAAACCTGATATCTCTCTTTTTTAGAAGTATTTTTTAAAATGTCGTTAAAATAGCTGACAAGTACTTTCTGCAGGATATAGCTTTGATTTTGCCTGTGGATTGTCTTTAGGAATTCATCATATTTCAGAAATGTTTCAAGGATTGTCTGAATATATGTCTCCTTTGTACGTGTTGATTTATTTTCATATTCGGTTAAGTATTCGTCCATCATCAGCTCCAGTTTGTATTTGATGATGTCTTCTTTTGATTTAAAGTTACGATAGTATGTGGAGCGGTTAACTTCTGCCAGTTCGGATATATCCTTTACTGTAATTGCTTCAAATTCATTTGTTTT
This sequence comes from uncultured Methanobrevibacter sp., assembly GCF_946408925.1. GTDB lineage: Archaea > Methanobacteriota > Methanobacteria > Methanobacteriales > Methanobacteriaceae > Methanocatella. The sequence continues at coordinate 2,793 of NZ_CAMJUE010000113.1, read as the reverse complement.
CATAAGTTCAATAAGGCTTTCAACGATTCTGTCCTTGCTTTTCATATTATCTTCCTGAAATTTTCTGTAGTGTTCCAGTATCTAATTAACTCCATGCCTTCCGGGTCTATGTTCATGTTTACTTGCCAGATTTCCAGTCCTTTTTCAATGCATTTATCCACGTTCGCGCTGACTTCATAATAATTGGTACTTGGATTCAAAATTTCATATCCTGGATTGTCATACTGGAATGTATTTAAAAGTATTGCTTTCTCATTGCTTTCAAGGCTGTCTGCAAGTTCATTAATATGCTTAATGAATCGGTCAGTTGATGAGAATGATGTGACTTTCTTTGTTTTAATGTTTGTATCATATTCTATTTGTAATGTTTGGAGCGGTGTTTTGACTTCAAGATAAGTGTCTCCAGCAAGAAAGTCAAGTTTTGATTTTCCAAGCCTGACTTCCCTTCTGATTTCATCATATTCAGGAAGCATGTTGTCCATCAGATGCTTTTTAAGGAAAAATTCAATATATTTGTTGGATGCAATCTGATTTATTCCAACCCATTTTTTGTTTTTTCTGTCCGGATTGCTGACGGATATTGCTTCTAGGGTATACTTGGTTTTTCTTTTAGGATTGTCACTTGTTGAAAGGAGTCCTGCAATGTTTTTAAGGTCAATGTCTCCAATGCGTCCAGTTGTAGGGCAGTGCACCTTTTCAACATTGCCGTTGATTTCAACATCCAAAGTGAACTGGCTGTTCCTTTTAAGCACCTTTCCTTCAATCAGAGGCACATCAAATTCATATTTCATGCTATTACCTTCTGTTCAAAATTTTTAAGGAATTGGCTATCTCTTCAAGTTTGGAAACAGGTATTCCGATTATGACTTGGTCTTCCTGAAGTTCTGTTGCCATATGTGAGCCCATACATCCAAAGGAGATATGAGGTTCATCTGTTTGAATGGAATTGACAACAATGTCTCCACATAAAGATTGTGTTCCTCCAACGCTACTGTCCATTCTTTTTCCTTTCTGATGTGTATTGGCTCTTATCAAATCGAATATTTGTCTTGGTTTTGCAATGATTACGATAACGTCAGGTTTTATTTTTGAATCTTCGAGGGGCATATATCCTATTGCTTCGATTTTGCTGCTGTTTTTCGGGACTGAATCAATCAGTGCCTTTCCGCTTTCCTGTGTTGATGTTACATTCATCTTGTCAAATTGTGATCCGTTAAGTATTTTTTCATGTATTTCTTTTAATCCCAATATGCTTGCTCCTATAGGGCATCCTATTTCTTTTACGGTTCCATAAAATGATTTTCCTTTACTTGCAGTTATTATCGCTTGACAGTGCATTATATTGTCTGATTTTTCAAGTATTTCATTAGCATCATCTTCTTTTTCAAATAATTTGACACTAACGGGGCTGGTTTTGAGATTTAAGTTGTCTTTAATTATGTCTGATATTTCCTGATAATTCATATGATCACCATAATATGCAACATATGTTGCATTTTAAAATTATGGTCTTGGCAATATATAAAGTTTTGCAACATATGTTGCATGATGTCTTTGTGGAATAGGGGATTTTTGAATAAAATATTAAAAGTTGCATAATCATGATTCTCTATTGAGGATTATGCAAATTTGTAGTTAATGCCACTTGTACTTTTTAAGAAAGGCTCCTGCTATAATGGCCGTTGCAATGATTGAAATTACATTAGATATCATTGAAGGCAATGCTAAACCTTCAGGGGCCTGGAGTATATATGCGAATGCAATTGAAGTACAAAAGATTGCAGGAATAAATCCGATAATGTAGGGTTTTTTATTTTTAATCAGATAAACGCTAATGGTATATAATACTATTGTAGCCAAGATCAGTTGAATCCATGCAAAATATCTCCAGATTAAACTGAAATCAACAAATGTCAATGCAAAACCAAATATAAACAATGGAATTGTTATTTTTAGTCTTGAAGTCAGTTTTTCATTATTGAGGCCGAGTTCATCGGCGATTGTTATTCTTGAGCTTCTAAGTGAGGTGTCCCCAGTGGTAATCGGACAGACAACGACTCCAATTATTGTTAAGATTACACCAATTGGCCCAACTAATGTTTGCGCTATTTGATTGACTGCTATTGACGGTGATGCACCATAGAGTACGGCCAGTTGTGGCTGGCCATGGAAGAATGCCATTGCAACTGCCGCCCAGCAAAGTGCAACCAGACCTTCTATAACCATTGAACCGAAAAACACGGGCCTTGCATCCTTTTCATTCTCAATGCATCTTGCAACAATTGGTGATTGGGATGCATGAAAACCTGAAATCGCTCCGCATGCGATGGTGATAAATAGGTATGGGAAAATGCTCTTGTCGGTCAGGTACAATCCCTGTGTGGTAAACTCAGGAATTGGGTATGCAGGATTTAAAATCAATGCTCCTGTAATCAGCACGACCATAATCAGCAATAATGCTCCAAAAATAGGATATACTTTCCCAATGATTTTATCAATAGGGAACACTGTTGCAATCAGGAAATAAATGAATATTATTGTTATCCAGATAGTAATGTCAATATAGGTTAGGCCGAAGAGTAAATCGGCAGCTCCCTTTGAAAAAGTTGCTGCAACAAGAGGTCCTCCAATTATAATGATGGCTGCCATGAACTTTTGGACGTTGTTTCCCAAATACTTTGAAACAATTTGTGGCATTGTCAATCCGTCATTGTGAAGGGACATATACCCTGAAAAGAAGTCATGGACTGCGCCAACAAAAATTGTACCTAATGTAATCCATAGGAATGCTGC
>NZ_CAMJUE010000112.1 GCF_946408925.1 uncultured Methanobrevibacter sp. | reverse complement strand
CTGAAAATGAAATCAAAATGTTTGTGGAGAGAATATTGGGTTCTGAAGGTACAACTATGCCTTTTGATTCACTATTTAAAGAAACTGCTGCACAGTATCCTAAAATTAATCATGAGGAATTGGGGATGCCTGGAGTATATTTTAAAACCGAAGATCCAATGATTTTCGTTCCCGACGGCAATGTTTTGGAAATGGATCATCTTGAATCAGTGCTTCCGGACGATGAAATGATTTTTCGCCAATCAGCAATAAACAGCGAACATGAAACCGGACACATCACAAATTCCAAAAAAGATACAATCTTTGAATATTGGTTGAATGGAATAATAAAGCTTAAAAAATTAGTTTATCCATACGTAATAACCAATTATAACTACAAACAGGATTTCATAGATTATTGTGTAGAAGGAATTCCAATGAGAATCAATCTCATAATCTATGATGATAAAAAAATAGAGGAAGTCTTAAATACTCTAAAAAAGAAAGATTACACTAAAGAGGAATTCACTGGCAGAGATCATGTTCGATTCAATCACTGCCTAATCTTTGCCAAAAAACCCTACGCTTATGAAGTTGTGGAGGAACTGACCCAACTGTTCGCCACAATCGAGAATGTCACCTCAGATATTCGAGGCGATTTGTTCTATGCAGTAAGTGGGATGATTAAATACCATTTTAAAGATGATAATAAAAAAAGGGAGTTGATAACAATGATGCTTAAAAGTATGCCTTACGATGAGTATAAGAACTTATCCCGTAATGAAAGGCTGGAATTTCAAAAAGAAAAACTGCAAAATGGTATTGTCATACGAGATAATATCATTAATCAAAAAGATGATGTTATTAATCAAAAGGATGATATTATTAAGCAAGATAAGATTCTTATTGATGAAAAAGAGAAAGAGAATTTGAGGTTGCGCAAGTTGCTTCGTGAAAATAATATCTCTTTTTAAATTCTTTTTTTTCACTAAACCATCCTCCAATTAAATTATATCTTCAATTCATTTGTTTTGACTTGTTTTTTTAGAGTGATTTTAAAAAATTATATCGTCATCACAAAATTGATTTAAACTCGTTAAATTGCTTTTAACTTGTTAAATTGCTTTCAATTTGACTATAAAGTATATATAATTTGAACTAGATACTATTAATTGAATTTAATTTAGATTATTTAGAAAAATTGGATGAGGTAGTTTTAATGAAACGTGAAATTCATGAAATATATGATTATATAATGAAGATAATAATTCTTGCCTATTTGTCCGAATTTTTAAAATACATTGGTTATGATGGAGAAATTGATGAAGTGCTTCAAACTGAGGTATTTACGGTTAACGGCAGTAAGAAAAATCTTGATTTTCTCTGCAGATTAAAAGATGGTACTATATGTCATATCGAATTTCAGTTTCCGGTTGCATATGGTGATGATTTGGGAAGGTTTTTCAACTACAATATCATCGCTGAAATTCAGCTTGGCTCAACAGTAAATTCAATAATCTTCAATTTCACTGAAAGCGGCAGGGGATTGGGAAAAATTAAGATTGGAAATTCAAAGAATTTTTGTCCGAGAATTTTCTATTTGGGGGACATCGATTTTGAATACGAATTGGAGATTATTCACATTAAACTCGGCTTAAGATTATTGGAAAATATTATTAAGGATGAAGAAAAAAATATTAGATTAACCTATCAAGAAGAGTTGCATTTGCTTCTGATGAGTCTTGCTCCAAAGTACGATGATAAAAGCAAACTCTTAAAGAGTGTAGTTGGTCTATTGAAGAATAAAAATATATTTCATGAGGAAAAAATCAACATTATTCAGTCTTTGATCCAGATTGAAATTGATAACTTCCTTAATGAAGACGAAAGAAAAGAATTTGAAGGAGATATTGAAATGACTAGCGAAACTGAGGAAATTATGATGAGGGCGGCTCGTGAAGTGCGCAGGAAATCCGAACAGCAGGCCATTGAAGATGCTGAGAAAAGAGGATGGGATGAAGGTAGGGAAGAAGGTAGAGAAGAAGGTAGGGATGAAGGTAAAAAGGAAGTTGCTAAAAATTTGAAGGGACTTTTTAGTCCTGAGGAGATTTCTAAAATTACCGGTTTAAATTTAAGTACGATTCTTTTACTTTAACCTTGCCGGTTATTTTTATTATTTTTTTTAATGTTTTATTCATTTTTTCGGGTTGATCTTTAAGAAATTGTATTATTATATTAAGAAGAGTTGCATTTGCTTCTGATGAGTCTTGCTCCAAAGTACGATGATAAAAGCAAACTCTTAAAGAGTGTAGTTGGTCTATTGAAGAATAAAAATATATTTCATGAGGAAAAAATCAACATTATTCAGTCTTTGATCCAGATTGAAATTGATAACTTCCTTAATGAAGACGAAAGAAAAGAATTTGAAGGAGATATTGAAATGACTAGCGAAACTGAGGAAATTATGATGAGGGCGGCTCGTGAAGTGCGCAGGAAATCCGAACAGCAGGCTATTGAAGATGCTGAGGAAAGAGGATGGGATGAAGGTAGAGAAGAAGGTAAAAAGGAAGTTGCTAAAAATTTGAAGGGACTTCTCAGTCCTGAGGAGATTTCTAAAATTACCGGTTTAAGTCTAAGTACAATTCGGCTACTTTAACCCATTATATTTTTCAATTACTTTTATAATATTGAACTTGTATTTTTTAACATACTGGTCTTTATAAATGACTGTGACTTGAAGATATTAAGTATAAAAATAGAATGTGGTGTGAAAATTAATCATTTGATAAAACAACCATTTTGACAAAACATGCAAAATCAGGTCTTTTATAACATAAAACCTCAAATCCGATAATGATGCTGATGATGGTTTTAACCGCACTTGGATGTGCACAATTAAGAATATTCAAGTAATCTTTTTAATTTTTCCTATTTTTTTAAGCCATTTTCCCAATATATTTATATCATTTCAGACAAACATTAATTAAAAGCTGTGTGATATGATGGAAGCGATAATGATTAATTGGGCATATGTTTTCCTTCTGTTTATTTTGGGATTCATTACCTACAAGAGAAAATCACTTGACCTTTTCGGTTCGGCCGTAATGATTATAATGGGAGTGGTGATAATATTTTCAGCCGGAGTCAACTGGCTGGGACTGATTGTGCTGTTTCTGGTCATGTCACTTCTTGCAACCAAATACTCCAAAAAATACAAACGCTCCCTCGGCCAGTTCGAAGGCAGGAGAACTTCAAAAAACGTTATCTCAAATGGGGTTGTGGCATGTTTTATGGCGGCATTCGGAGGATACTACCTGCCCTTTGTAGGAGGATTCATCGGAGCAATCGCAACCGCAACAGCCGATACTCTTGCCTCTGAAATCGGAGTGCTGGACCCTCATCCAAGACTCATCACCACACTTCAAAAGGTTGATCCGGGCACAAACGGTGCAGTCTCACCGCTTGGTACAGGAGTTGCAATTCTCGGAGCTGCAATAATAGGTATCGCAGCATACTTTTTAGGCATTATAGACATGCCGTTATCAGCCATTCTTGTTTCTATAGTCTCAGGTGTTGTGGGATGCTTTATGGACAGTATCCTTGGGGCATTATTTGAAAATCAGGGATACATTACAAATGAGCATGTTAATCTCCTTGCAACAATTGTCGGTGCGATTGTGGGAATACTTCTTATTTAACTGTTTTTAAACAAATTATTTTAACTATTAATTATAAAATTTATAATAATATAAAAGGTGATATTTAATGAAAGGTATTGTATTGATTATGGACGGTATGGGTGACCGTCCGATTAAGGAACTTGACAA
>NZ_CAMJUE010000111.1 GCF_946408925.1 uncultured Methanobrevibacter sp. | reverse complement strand
GAATGGGTTTTTAAGAATGAACTTTAAAAATGACATATTAATTAATATGATTGGAACATATAAATAACTAGTCATTAATGTGGCTGAGATGTCAAAATTGGTGAGTGAAATGCATAGGGAAACATTACTTGAAAATATCGGCAGAATCCACACTACAGAAATGGGTGTCGGAAGGATACAGAGGAATTTGGGAATAACTGATGAACCTGTAGGATACTGCATATCCAAACTCAAAAAAGAGGATTCAGTTGTTAAAAAGGAAGGAAAGAATTATTATGTTGAATCAGACGGGTGTAGAATAACAATCAATTCAAGCAGCTTTACAATCATCACTGCCCACAAAATATAATGATAGAGCAAAGTTTATTTAACATACCGATAAAAATAATAATAACTACTCAAAAAATGTTGATGAAACATGATAAATAAATTGAAAAGCATCAGCCTGGGAAACTGGATATTAATCGGAATGGTATTGGGCCTGATTTTCGGTTTAATACTGAATTTCGGAGTGGATGATTATTTTGTCAAAAATGTAATTTTCATGGACAATATCTTTTATCTGGGAGGTAACCTGTTCATTAAACTGATGAAAATGCTGGTTGTGCCTCTTGTTTTCTGTTCCATCGTCGTTGGTGTCTCTTCAATTTCAGACATAAAAACCCTCGGATCCATTGGCGGAACAACAATCGTGATTTATCTCATAACAACCGCCATAGCTGTCACCATTGCTTTAGCGGCAGGCATGGTAATCAAACCGGGACTGGGATTGGATATGGCCTATGCATCCCAAAATGCCAATGTAACCATGAACCAGACTATGGTGGACACTATTTTAAATATGGTTCCGGACAATCCAATTAATTCACTTGCAAACGGAGACATGTTGCCTGTAATCATATTTGGAGTACTGATAGGAATTATATTGGCCAAATTAAAAGAGAAAGTGGATTTAATCGGCGAATTCTTCTCTCAGGCAAATACGGTCATGATGGAAATGACCTCCATTGTAATGAAATTCGCACCTATCGGAGTGTTCTGTCTTATGGCAAAAACATTCGGAAGCCTGGGAATTGAGGGAATACTGCCATTGTCCAAGTATATCATTTGTGTCATAATCGCATTGGCAATTCAGGCATTTGTCATCTATCCTACATTGCTCGTGATATTTACCCGATTAAATCCTGTTAAATTCTTTAAGAGATTTATATCAGTTATGTTCTTTGCATTTTCATCATCAACATCAAATGCGACAATCCCATTAAATATGGATAAGCTGTCTGAGATGGGAGTATCCCGTGACATATCATCATTCACAATTCCTTTAGGAGCCACAATCAATATGGACGGCACCTCCATAATGCAGGGTGTTGCAGTAATGTTTGCAGCTCAGGCATACGGTATTGACTTAGGCACTTCCGCATTGCTGACCGTGATTTTCACAGCGGTAATGGCTTCAATCGGAACTGCAGGAGTTCCATCTGTAGGACTTGTTACCTTAACCATGGTATTCAATTCAGTGGGATTGCCAATAGAGGCAATAGGCATCATATTTGGAATAGACCATATATTAGACATGTTAAGAACAGCAGTCAACATTACCGGCGATGCAATTTGTACAATAATCGTTGCATTCAGAAATAAAGCAATGGACACTGACATGTTTAATGGTAAAAAAGAGCCTGAAAAACAGTGATGAATTTTAGGGCATCCGCCAAAACTAATTTTTTTATTTTATTGTGTTCTTATCATAATATTAATCCAAATTTCGCAAATATTCTTCAGATTCAATTAATGCCAAAAGAATTGCACGATTATCATTAGGATTTAATTTGAATCATTATTTTCTATTACTAATAACCCAATTCTATTTAATTCATCTAAAAAATTATAAACACCTTTTTAGAAACATTCAACATCCCGGATATTTCATCGGCAGACAAGAAAAAATCCCAGTTTGAAATCAGTTCTTCTAGAATTTTTGTTTTTGAACTTTCACCAACACCCATATAGGTACAAATAACATTTATAAATTTTTCCAATTTGTAAATATTTTAAACAATTAGTAATAAATATTTATATATTAGTAATAAATATTTATATATTAGTAATAAATATTTATATATTAGTAATACATAATATATTCATGGCACATAAATAAAATGATGAAAAGATTGATTACTCCAGATTAAATCTTAACAAAATATTTTAAATTAACTAAAAATAATTATAAAAAATAATTATTTATATATAATCATTCGTTATAACGAATAAGTATTTAAATATAAATACTCAATATAAAAAAATAATAGTGAGAAAAATGAATTCCGAAGACAAAAATACACTACATAATTACATTCAAAATCAAATTAACAATATGCCTTCAGTTTTAAACGAAGAACTCCGCTACAAAAATGAAAAATTCAATCATAGGACAGATTTTGATATATAAAAGAACACATTGAGGATTTCTTGAATGGAGACAACATAAATAGATATATAGTATTGCCCGGATTAAGAGGAATCGGCAAAACTACAATATTATATCAAACATATGATTATCTCCTTAAAGAAAAACAGATTCCAGCAAATCAGATTTTATACATTTCCTGCGAGACATTAAATAAAATCATAAAATGTGATGTTTTAAAAACAATCGAACAATTTATGAATGAAATACATCAAAGTAGTCTGATGACAATTGATAAAGAAATTTTCTTATTAATAGATGAATCACATTTGATAAAGACTGGTCACTAGCAGGCAAAATAATCTATGACAAAACAAAAAGAATATTCCTGATATTTACAGGGTCTTCAGCAATTAATTTAGAATACCATACTGAAGCAGCAAGAAGAATGCTTAAATATCCGATATCTCCTTTAAATTACTCACAGCATTTAAAATTAAAATTCAAGTATGAAACTAAAAATATTACTAAAGAATTAATTGACTTAATTTTTAATGGAGAAATAACTTCATCACAACAATTAGAACATGAAATAAATAATGGATTACTAAATTTAATAGACTATACCTCACAAGAATGGAACAATTATTTTAAATATGGCGGTTTTCCATCAGTAATGCATGACAAAAATTATAGAATTAGCCAGAAAAAATTGCTTTATTCAATTGATAGCATCATCACTAAAGATTTAAAAACATTGCAGAATATCAACCAGAACAGCGAGGACTATGCATACAGACTATTGAAATTTTTAGCACAAAAAGTACCTGGAGAAATATCTCAAAATACATTAGCAGATTTGATTAAATCTTCTCCCAGTACAGTCAATACCATTTTAGGATTGCTTGAAAAAACACATTTGATATTCCACTATGAACCATACTCCGGACCAAATGCAAGAGTTAAAAAGTCATGGCAATATTATTTTGCAACTCCTAGTTTAAGACATGCAATAAACACAAATTGGGGATTTTCACCAATGAATCAGGACGAATATGAATGAATCCTACTGGAAAATCTTGTCGCATCAGGATTATTTAACTTAAAAAATAATGAGGAATACTTTGACTTTGACATCTTTTTTGATCCTTTAAAAGGAGGTGTTGACTTTCTAATTAGAAAAGAATTTGAAAATCCAATACCTATTGAAGTAGGACATGGGAACAAGACAAAACGACAAGTTATAACCGCTATGAATCGTTATAACTCAACTCATGGAATAATCATATCTAATACAACAAAAACCATTGAAAAAAAAAGACAACATCATCTATTTGCCATATAAAACATTCTCATTAATGTAAAAAAAAGTAAAAGAAGAGATTAAAAATCTCTTTAAATTTAA
>NZ_CAMJUE010000110.1 GCF_946408925.1 uncultured Methanobrevibacter sp. | reverse complement strand
TACACAGTCAACATCATTCAAGTCAATGTCCAGCTCTTCACAGACCTTATCTGCCCTTTCTATATTGTTTTTACCTTCAACTGTTTTGGACAGCTTACGTCCGAGGCAATGCTTGCAGATTTTTCCATCTGTTTCGTTTAAAATGTCACTAGCTAAACTCATATTATCTATTCATGAATTGTCCCATCATACGGTTCATGGCTCCGCCCCTGAGGCGTCCTCCACGTTTTCCTATTCCTTTCATAGTCTTTTTGGTGTTGTTGTAATATTTCAGCAGTTCCCTAACATCACTTTCATCAACACCTGATCCCCGCGCAATCCTCTTGATTCTGGACTGCTTTATGATTTTCGGATTCAGCATCTCCTCTTCTGTCATTGAGGACATCATGATTTTATAGGATTCCAGTTTTTCCTCGGTCATCTTTGATGCCTCTTTTGTAATTTTGTTTCCCATACCCGGAATCATGTTTAGAACCTGCTGCATCGGACCCATGCTGTTCATCATCTCAAACTGGTTTTTCATATCCATCAGTGTGAACTTTCCGGTAAGCATGTTGTTCATGGTCTTTTCGGCAATGTCCTCATCGATGTTATCCTCAGCCTTTTCAATAAGGGATTTGATGTCTCCCATACCAAGGAGTCTTGAGATGAATCTTTCAGGGTCAAAGAGTTCAAAGTCATCTACCCTTTCACCTGTACCGATGAACTTGATTGGAGCACCTGTTTCGGCTACCGCTGACATTGCACCCCCACCTTTTGCTGAACCGTCAAGTTTGGTAATTATAATTGAACCGATGTCTGTTGCCTGTGAGAATGCTTTTGCCTGTTCACCTGCCTGCTGACCGATTGTACCATCAATGACAAGAATTGCCTCGTTAGGATTGATTATATTATCCAATTCATCCATTTCAGCAATCAAATCTGCTTCTTCCTTATGTCTTCCGGCGGTATCGAAAATGATGACCTTACGATTTTTGAATTCCTGCAGACCTTTCTGTGCAAGGTCAAGTGCATCCTTATTTTCAGGATCCCCATACAGCGGAACATCCATCTCTTCAGTGAGCTGCCTTAACTGTTCATAAGCTGCCGGTCTCCATGTGTCGGTACATACCACAGCAGGGTTGAAACCCTTTTTCTGCAGGTATCTGCACAGTTTACCGATTGTTGTGGTTTTACCTGAACCTTGCAAACCTAAAAACAATATCTTGTATGGCCTGTCGTTGATGTCAAGGCCTGCGGCTTCACTGCCTAGAAGGTTAACCATTTCCTCATAGATAATTGTTATAACATGTTCCCTTGGAGTTATACCCTTTGGAGGTTCCTCTTCAAGAGCCCTGTTTTCAATTTTTTTTGATAAATCTAAAACTAATTTAATATTAACGTCAGATTGAATTAAAGCACGTTGTATGTCTTTTACAACTTCTTTAATAGTTTTTTTATCAATTACTGACATCCCTACTAATTTCTTCATTGTATTAGTAAGATTTTCACCTAAATTTCCGAGCATATTATCACTTCATTAGAAAACTTAATTATAATATTAAGATATATTTATATTTATATAAGTTTTAATAATTTTCGTGTGGTTATTATGTTAGAAGAAGTAATAAAATCTTTAGAAGCATCACCAATTGTGAAAAAAGGCGACTATAACTATTTTGTAAATCCGATAAGTGACGGAGTTCCGGCAATGGATCCTATAATGCTTAGGGAATTATCCCTTGCTGTACACAAATATGCAAATCTGGACATTGACAAAATCGTTGCCGTCGAGGCCATGGGAATACACCTTGCAACTGCTTTATCCCTTGCAACCGACATACCGTTTGTTGTAATCCGTAAAAGACAATACGGACTTCCTGGTGAAAAGGAAGTCTATCAGAAAACCGGATACGGTTCATCAAACCTGTATGTAAACGATTTGCATGAAGGCGAAAAGATATTGCTTATCGATGATGTTGTAAGTACAGGAGGAACTTTGGTTGCATTAATCAGAACCCTGGAAGATATGGGTCTGGAATTGAAATCCGTAGTTGCAATCATCGACAAAGGTGAAGGAAAGGAAATCGTTAAAAAAGAAACAGGAATAGATGTTTTATCCATAGTGAAATTAGATGTCATTGACGGCAAAGTAGTGATAGAAAGTACAATTGAAGATTAAAATGTCAATGTATGATATGGACTTGGACAGAGCCATTCGTAAAATCAATTCACTTAATGCAAAGACAGTGGGATTGCAGTTTCCGGAAGGTCTTAAGGTTCAGGCCACTAAAATAGCTCGAAAAATAGAAGATGAAACAGATTCAATTGTGATTATATCCGGGGATCCATGTTTTGGAGCATGTGATGTCGGAGACTGGAAAATGAAGGGTTCAGTCGACCTTATCATCCACTACGGTCACACCCCGCTTCCCCTAAAGTATGAGATTCCGACACTTTTCATTGAGGCATACTCTAAAATAGACATTAAAAAAGACCTTGAAAAAAGCCTGGAATACCTGAAGGACTATTCAAGAATAGGGCTTGTCACAACAACACAGCATTTGCATTTATTAAATGAAACAAAGGATTTTTTGGAGGACAACGGCAAGGAGATTATTCTTGGCTCATCACCTTCAACACGCAAGGGCCAGGTATTGGGATGTAATTTCTCATCAATCAAGGATTTGGAGGTTGATGTTATCCTTTTTATAGGAAACGGCAATTTCCATCCGCTGGGAATCAAATTATTCTCAAATACCCCAGTATTGGCTCTTGATCCATACAATTCCGAAATCCGCAATATGAATGAGTTTGCAGACAGAATCCTGAGGATACGATTTGCAAGAATCACAAAGGCACGTTCAGCAAAAAAATGGGGAATAATTGTATCCTCAAAAGAGGGACAGTACCGCATGATGCTTGCCAAGGAAATAAAAAAGACCCTGAAAGATTCAAACATGGAATCATACATCATACTTCTCGACAATGTAAGTCCGGATGCTCTGCTTCCATATATGGAACTTGATGCATTTGTTGTAAGCGCATGTCCGAGAATCGCTATTGACGATTCACAGATGTATAAAAAACCATTGCTTACACCACAGGAATTGGAGATAGTTTTGAACAAACGTGAATGGGAAAACTATCAGCTGGATGAAATCCTCTTCCATGAAAGATATGGTCAGTGAATTCCATATCCTCTATTTTTAAAAAAATGGGTCAAACCCCCATTTCTTTTATTAAAAAATCATGAATACTTTTAAATATAAACATGAATAAAATTATTATATTAAAGAAATTTTTATATTTTTGGTGGATTTTAATATGAGTGTAGAAGACGAAAAAATTGTTATGCCTGGAGACAAACTAGGAATAATAGAGCAATATCTCCCAGGTGAAGGTACTTATGACGATAATGGCGACATCAAATCAGCAGTACTCGGAAATGTTAAAATTAATCAAAAAATGAAGGTTATTTCTGTTGTGTCAGATGCAAAACCAGCTCTTTTAAAAATAGGCGATACTGTTTATGGCCAAATTACTGATATAAAGCCTCAAAGAGCTAATGTTAAAATAGAATGTATGAAAGATAATGGAAGACCATTAGCTCTACCGTATATGGGAGCAATACACATTTCACAAGCAAAAAAAGATTATTTAGAAAAATTATCTGATGCTTTTAGAATAGGAGACATTATTCAGGCTAAAGTAGTTAAAATAACTGGAGACAATGTTGATTTAGGAACTGTAGATGATGATTGTGGAGTCCTAAAGGCAATGTGTACCCGTTGTAGAGATTACATGCACACTACACAAAGAGAAAATGAGCTTCAGTGCAATACTTGCAATAAAAAAGAAAGACGTAAAGTCTCTAAAAACTATGTTAATGATTAATTAAGGT
>NZ_CAMJUE010000109.1 GCF_946408925.1 uncultured Methanobrevibacter sp. | reverse complement strand
TAAATTGCACCACCTTCATACCAAGCGGTGTTGTTAATGAATGTACAGTTTTGTATAATATATTTAATATTTTCAGGACCGTCTACATAAATGGCCCCACCATGCAATAACACACCATTTTTAAAAATCAGATTCTTTATTGTGACAGTGATGCCATTACCTTCTTTGCTGTCTGATTGGAAAATTCCTGTAAAACCACCAGCATCAATGGTGTGACCTTTTCCATCTATTTCTATGCTTTTTTTGATGTTTATTACTCCATCACTTTCTTTTGCGGCATAGTCCTTTTCGAAAACGAACCGGTTATTGTTTTGAAATGCCTGTTCCAATTCAGTATATGTCCCCACATCTGCAGTTAAATTATTTTCATCATTACTTTTGCCTATTATTTCATCTGTCTCTTCGGTTTGAAGATTGTCTTCACTTACAGTTAAAATTTCTCCATCATCCGTTATCTGTGTTTCATTTTGAGCTGCACTTGCAACCGATAAGCTCAGTAAAATGAACATTATTAAACTGATGATGAAAATCTTATTTTTCAGTTTAATATTTTATCCTCCTTTTGAAGTTGTACATTAAAATGTTTATTAAAAAAAGTATTTAATGATTTGTAATAAAGTTTAAAAAAAGGCATAATATATGATATAATATCAAAAATAAGTGCTATTTTGTTTATTTTTTTTAATTTTGGGATTGAATTTTAATTTGAAAAAGAATAGACCCTAATTATTTTAAAGATTTCGCAGCCATCATCAAAAAAAATAAAAAAAGAAGATAAATGCAAATAGTATTTGGTGGGGGTTGATTGCAAACTTTTAAATATTTTTCCAAGTAAACTATCTTTAAAGACTTAAGTTACTTAAGTATGTGATGGAAAATTATTTTAGGTGAAAAACATGTTGGAAATTGGAATGGAAGCACCAAACTTCACTTTACCGGATTATAGCGGTAAAATGAGGAAACTATCAGAATTCAGAGGTCAAAAAGTCATACCATACTTCTTTCACAAGGTAACCTCAGCAGGATGCAAGAACCAGACCTGCACATTCGGCGACTTGTACCCACAATTCTTGGAAAAGGGTGCAACAGTAATAGGAATCAGCAAGGGCAGCGTTGAGACACAGAAGGAATTTCAAAAGGAATACAACCTCTCATTAATATTATTGTCTGATGAGGAACTTGAAGTAATCAAACTCTATGATGTCCTAAAGGAAAAGAAACTCTTTGGAAGACCTGCAATGGGGCTTGAAAGAACAACTTACCTCATTGATGAGGAGGGCATCATCATAAAGGCATTCGAGAAGGTTAAACCATCAACCAATCCCAGTCAGATGCTGGATGAACTGGATGAATAACATGGGTGGTGGATTGACATGCATTTTACAGATATCATCTACAGAAACCCGTATTGGCCTACATTCCCGTTAATCCAAATCACACAGGGATGCACCCACAACAGCTGCAAGTTCTGCACAATGTATCGAAATGTCGGATTCATGCCTCATCCTATGGAATGGATTGAAGAGGACTTGGCGGAACTTGCCAGTGTGGCTCCCGATGCAAGGACAATACAGATACTTTCGGCAAATCCGTTGGTCATGACCTACAATAAGTTGGTGCCAATACTTGAAAAGATCAACGAATACCTTCCAAATCTCGAATACCTCTATACCCAGGCAAGAATAACCGATTTCAAATACAAGACTGTGGAGGAACTGAAAGAATTGAAGAAACTGGGAATCCGTGAAATTTCACTAGGTGTTGAAAGCGGGGATGACTGGACACTTGAAAGAATCAACAAGGGATACTCCTCACAGGATATCCTTGAACAGTGCGCAAAACTCGATGAGGCCGGAATAAAATACTGGATGACATTTCTAAACGGCGTTGCGGGAAAAGAGCACAGCATCGACCATGCCCGGAATTCCGCTTTAATATTCAACCAGTGCAATCCAATGCTTGTTGGAATCGGCGGACTGACACTCTTTCCGGGAACACCTTTTCTTGAAGAATCCGAGCGGGGGCTGTTTGATCCCCTCACAGAAAGGGAGATGATAGTTGAACTTAAGACATTTCTTGAAATTCTTGAACTGAACTGCTCCCTAAACACCCACCACACAATTTCAACAAACCTCACAGGACCTGATTTCCTAAGCCGAAAGGATGAAATCCTCAAAAGCCTCGAGCATGAAATCGAATTCGGTGACATGAAGCGATACGCCCGTGACAGGAAATATAAAAGAACATTATAACATTAGAATCAAGGTGATTCAATATGGATGCAATAGAAACAATATTAACAAGAAAATCCGTGCGTCAAATGATGCCGGATAAGGAAATATCAAAAGACGAAATAATGGGACTGCTTGAAGTAGCAGCAAAAACAGCAAGCTGGTCAAACAGCCAGCCATGGGAAGTGTTTGTAGTCTCGGGTGATTCACTTGTAAAAATCAATGAGATTTGGAGGGAGGAAATGAGTGAAGGAATCCCGGACTCAAGGCCCGATTTAACTTTCCCTCACCGTGAAGAATGGCAACAGTACAAAAGATACCAGGACAATGTCATAGGTTTTGGCCAGTCAAGAAAGGAATATGCAGAAGAGATGGGAATCGGCGAAGAGGAATGGATGAAAATGACTCTGGAAAGTCTTTCCAACAACTATTTCTCATCAGCACTTGTCATACTGGCACTTCATGAGTCTGCAACAACCTACTCTCATTATGATTTGGGAGCATTTGCAACAAACTTCATGCTTGCCGCCGAAGAGATGGGCTATTCAACAATAACTGCAGCATCAATAGTATTTTTTGCAGACCGCATACGGGAAGTCATTGATGTGCCTGAAGACATTAAGCTTGTAGTGGGCATAGGCATCGGATATGCCGATGAGGACCATCCGTTAAATAAGCCTGAATCTCCACGCAATTCTCCTGAAAATTCACAAGATTCTTTGATTAGACAATTATCTTTTAATCAGAACTCCTGCATATGCAAGTCCCGCTGACACTATTATCGACAATAGTGTCGGCCCTAAAACTATTGAATCAAAGTATCCGGTAATGGTATAGGTTATAAATCCTGCAAACCATGCCAACATGTTCCAATACCAGTTAACACTTTCTTTTTTGTTTTTTCCGGTATAATATGACACCAGAAGCACTGCAGCCATCGGACCGAATACAGAGGATATCAGGTATAAAAAGTCAATGTAATGGTCCATGATTCCTGAAATCGCCAGAACTGCACTGATTGCACTGACCACTATTCCTGCAATTTTTGGATCAATTCTGTTATAGATGACCTTTGATGATTCTCCGGCGGAATTTGCTGCCACAAAATTGGTTGTAATGGTTGAGATTACAACGATTATTATTCCTATTGTTCCAAGGTTTGCAAGAAGGATTGCCTGTGCTATAGTATAATTCAATCCTATATTGGCGATTTCTATTCCTATAAAGTACATCCAGAGGCTTGCAACGGTATATGCAATGGCTGAAATTGCTGTTGCTTTTACAGGTTTTTCAACATCTTTTGTGTAGTCGGAAATCACCGGAAGCCATGATATCGGCATTGCAATAGATATCTCGAATATGTTCCAAAAGCTTAATGCATTGGTGCTTGCGGGAAGTGCTCCTGTTGAATTCAGGCCCAATAGTTGTATGGACAAAACTGCAAGCAGTGCTGTGAGGACTATCATCACGATGCTGGTTATTTTTGATATTCTCTGAAGCCCTATGTAGACATACAGTGCAATGAACACCGCAAGTATTATACAGGTCAGTGGGAATGATATGGGTAAGTTAAGGCTTGCAAGGGCGGTTGCACCCTGTGCGTTTAAAACAGCCACCCATGCGACCAGCTGCAGCACGTTCAGAGTTGCGAAGAATTTGGATCCGTGACGGCTGAATGCGGATTCGGTAACTTCCATTGCATTTTTTCTCTCAACGGCTCCAATGTATCCGACCAGAAAGAGCAGTATTCCACCTAAAATGTGTCCGAGGAGTAATGGAATCCACAGGTCAGCTAATGGTGATGCGTTTCCGATTCCGATTCCTGCTTCGATTTCTGAAACGGATATGGCCACTCCGAACCAGATTATCATGTTTGTAAATAGTCCTGTGCGAT
>NZ_CAMJUE010000108.1 GCF_946408925.1 uncultured Methanobrevibacter sp. | reverse complement strand
TTCACAAAAAACACTGCAGACAATGACGGAGGAGCACTCTACATTAAAGTTTCCGGAACAGTCAATAATTCCAGATTCACTGACAATGCAGCCATGACCGGATATGGCGGTGCAATATACTCAAATTCAGTGAACCTTAAAAACAGCATATTCCTCTCAAACAAGGCAAAATCAGTCAGTCTCAATTACCTGAATAACTTTAAATTTGAATTCAAGGGTCATGAAACACACATCAATGCAATATATGCACAAAACCCATCATTTGATAATGTCACCTACTGGAGAGGCGAGATGGCAAACACCGACGACATTGCACCTGTGATGAACGCTTTTGAAGGAGTGACCATTACCGTGGAGGTTTATGATTCAGGCAATAATCTGGTTGACAATGGAACAATCACAACCGATGCCGGCAGCCAGGCCACCTACAATCCATACAGATTAAGTGACGGCGAATACACCCTTAAGGCATATCACGGCGATGACAGTTACTATTATGCTTCAAATCAGGTAACTGAATCTTTCTCACTGAACAGATTACCTTCAGAAGTTAAAATCAACATCCATGACAATGCAGAGTTCACATATAAGAAATGCAACATCACCTTCAACAGCTCATCTGAAGCCAGAATTATGATAACAGATAAAAGCGGAAATGTTTTGCTTAACAGAACCTCCAATGAAGATTATGTGATTTGCAATCTTGATGTGGGAGAGTACAGCATTACAGTTTATATTGAAGGCAACGAGACATATGCTCCTGCGAGGGATTCAAGACTGTTCAGGATTACTCCTTTGGCAGTGGCAATTTTAGCCTCTTCAAAATCATATGTGATCAATTATGGAGGCAAATACCAGGTCAGCGTTAAAAACATGGAAAATGAAAGATTATCATTTGAGCTGAACGGCAAAACCGTTGGATATGCAACAACCAATTCAGATGGCGTTGCAACATTCACTTTCAGCGATAAAATCCTTAAAACCGCAAAGGCAGGTGTGAAAAATCTTGTTATTAAACTGATGAGCAGGAACTATGAATCTCCAGACAAGAGTGTGAAAATAACCATCAGCAAGGAAAAAACCAAGATTACCGCCAAAAGCAAGAAATTCAAAAGGTCAGCTAAAATCAAGAAATACTCCATAACACTGAAAAACAGCAAGGGAAAGGCCATTAAGAAAATGAAGGTATACATTAAAATCAAGACCAAAACATATAAGGCAACCACCAACTCCAAAGGCAAGGCCACTTTCAAAATCAAGAAACTGACCAAGAAAGGCAGGTATAATGCCAGGATAACCTTCAAGGGCAATGCCTACTATAACTCCGCATACAAGAAAGTTAAAATAACCGTCAAATAGGGAGCATAATCACTCCCACTTTTTATTTTTTTAAGATTTAAATCATTATTTTTTAATTTTAAGATGCAAGTGAGTACTTACACTCGAAAATCTTTATATATGGGCCTTTTTATAGTATTAAGTAGAGTTGCAAAAACTTTAGGATGATAATATGAATAGGACAGGTTTAATTCAATGCTTGATTCTGCTGGCGGTTGTTTCACTTGCTGTTGCAGGAGTGTATGCTGCTGAAGCAAGTGAAGTCCCACATGCTGATTCAGGCAACAATGGAAACGGATTTCATATAAGCGGATCAAGTGATGTTTGTCATGTGTCAAGCTGTTACAGACCGTTAAATGAAATATCCACATTGGAACTGGGAAATTGATTATTTAAGATTAAGGGTTGATTTAAACCCTCAAAATTCCTCCATATTTTTATTTACACAACTTTTAATTGTAATGTGAAATTACAATATTTTACCAATGAGTTTAAAAATACCAGTAAAACCATAGTTTAGATTATATTTGTTTCAAATATGTATTTTTAATAAGGATAATCTTCTTTTTCGCCGTATTCCTTTTTTAACCATGCTTTGAATATTTGATCATATATTTGGTATTTTCCATTGTCCAGTCCTATTAGTATTTTATTTTGAAGTGTTTTTAGTGATGAACCTATTGTTCCGCTGGTTACTCCAAGTTTATTGGCTATTTCTATTCTTTTTAGAGGTTTATCAACAAGTGCCACGATAATTCTTTGTTCCTGCTTATTTAACTTATACCATTCATTTGTTGAGTTGATTATCAGATAGTCCAGGGATTTTTTAAATTCTGAAATTATTTTTTCTTCATTTAATTCTTCATTTGGCGGAAGTAATCGTGCAAAACTATTGATATAGTATGGTATTCCACCAGTACATTTATAAAATCTTTTAAATCCCACATCAGTAAATTTCAGATAATCTGCTTTTTCATCTAAATAATCTCTGGTTGTTTCAAATGAAAATATTTTTATTTCATAGTTTAGGATTCTGCCACCGAAAGCACCTTGGTGGCCCGCAATATCGCTAATCAATCCATCTTTTACACTCATGCATCCTGAGAAAATATAACCAATGTTTTTCTGTGATTGGATTACACTCCTTATATACCATAAAAATCCATTCACATCCTCATCAAGTTGCTTTAGCATTTGAAACTCGTCAATGAATATTAAGATTCCTTTAAGTTTATCTTTGTGGCCATTATAAATCTGTTGGGGCAGGTCCATCACATAGCTTGTGAATTTGGCATAATCTTCTTCGCTTTTAATGATTGGAATGGGGATTTTATCCATTGATTGGATTTTATCAATTTGGAAATTTCGTGTTTTAAAGTATTTCATGATTTTTTTATCGATTGTGAGTATACCAGATTCATCACAGGATTTTATAATAGATTCGTAGAATAATCTCATGAAGCAAAAACGGTCAAATTTTTCTTTTTTGAATTTGTCCATTGCTGTTAAATCAATGTAAACAACCAGATATCCATCTTGGAAGTCTTTTTTTAGTTTTTTCATCAATGCCGTTTTTCCAACTCCTCTAATTCCTGTTAGCAGGATTGTTGGTGTTGAACCTTTTTCAGCTAGTTCCAGATTGTCCGAGAGAAATGAAATTTCATTTACTCTGTTGTAGAATTGGGTGTCATCTAAATCATTGTCGTTTCCTAATGGTAAACCTGCATGAATATCTCTCCTTTTTATGTTATATTTTTATCAACATTTCATATGAATATAATGGAAATTCCATTATAATGTCAAAAACACACATTACATTATCACTTCATTGGCTCAAAATTAAATTTTTAATTATTAATGAGATTTCATGAATATCAGTTTATCAGCATTTATTCTCTAAATCAGTTATGTATTTATGTATTAATTGATAGAATTTTAGTCATGTTTTAGATGTTTTAAACGAAAGACATCTATTTTTAGGATTGTTTGATAATACAAAACATTAACAAAGAATTTTCAGGAGCTAAGGGAAAAAATGAAATACATGAAAATAATGTTTATGCTGGTGCTGGCCATATTCATATTCGCTGCGGCCAGCGTCTGTGCCAGTGATGTAAACAATACGGTGATTGCCAGTGAAGACGGATTGTCACAGGCAGATTTGATATCTTCCAAGGAAGACAAACTGACAGGTCAGACAGACAATGTTGAGCCCATAAGTGATGAAAACAGCGGAACTTTTGCTGAACTGCAGGCAAATATTACACATGCAACACAGGGTTCAACATTAACATTAGATAAGAATTACGAATGCAAGGACAGTTATGACACTGAAGGAATCCTTATTGACAAATCCATAACAATTGATGGAAACGGATTTAAAATCGATGCCCAGGGAAAATCCAGAATATTCAAGATAACCGCAGACAACGTGATACTGAAAAACATAATTTTCACAAACGGTAAAACAACAGAAAATGGAGGAGCGGTTTACTTTGAAAAGTCAGGTGCTGTGACAAACTGTAATTTTACCAATAACCACAATGAAGGAGGTGCAGTTTTCTTTACAGGTAACGGTGATGTGACAAACTGTAATTTTGCAGGTAACTACGGAACTAACGGCAGTGCCATTTACTTTAGCTCTTCAGGGACTCTGACAAACTGTAATTTTACCGGCAACACCGCAACAAAAAATGGCGGTGCAGTTTACTTCAAGAATAATGGTGTTTTGAGAAATTGTAATTTTAAAAAAAGTGTTTCCAAAAATAATGGAGGAGCGGTTTACTTTGAAAAGTCCGGCAATGTGACAAACTGTAATTTTACCGGCAACACCGCAACAAAAAATGGCGGTGCAGTTTA
>NZ_CAMJUE010000107.1 GCF_946408925.1 uncultured Methanobrevibacter sp. | reverse complement strand
ATCCTTTTGTAGAAAAATTGCAAGACATTTCACTTGCATCAAAATCAATTGACAGCGAAGCAACATTTGGAAAAACTCCAACAGGATCAATGTTTACTGAAGACAGTACTCCTCATGGCCCGAGTGCAGTTATTGAAAAATTTGACATTGATGCAGTGAGATGGGATAAGCAGCTTGAGAAAACTTTTTATGACACTGACCTGAAAGCTGTTGATGCTGTTGTCAACCTACACGATAAGGATGTTCCATTTACAGCAATGCAAAAAGCATTTTCTGTGGGGGCGATTGGTACTAAAAACAAAAGAAAACTAGTTCCTACACGCTGGTCAATTACAGCCTGCGATTCAACTCTTGCAGATGAATTTTTAAAGGATGTGAGAAAATACGAACAGTTAGACACATATAGAGTCTTTGAATTCGGGGCTCTAAATACATATTATGTAATTATCTTAACCCCAAGTGAATGGCAATATGAATGGTATGAAGCGTTCATTAAAATAATAAAAAATGAAAGATTGATATTTTCAGATTATGAGACAAATGGTGGTAAAAAAGAATATTCCCGAGTTGGTGGATGCTATTACACTGCAAAGATGGTTGTTCTTGATTACCTTTCAAAAATTAAAAAACAATCAGGATTGGTAATTTTAAGGGAAGCATATGAAAATTATATTCCATTAGGTGTTTTCAATGTTCGTGAAAACATCAAGGAAGCTATGAACAGACCATACCTTGAATTTGAGACATTGGAAGACTGCTTAAAGTATGCGGGAACGAAACTTAGAATACCTATTAAGGAATTTGTTAACCAAGGTACACTCTTAAATGAAATGCTCCATTCAAAACAGACTACTTTAGATATGTACTTTAAAAAATGATATTATGCAATTCGAATTCAAAACACCAAAAGATGAAACATTAAAAATAATGTCCGATGTGGCATCAGGAAAACTTGAAAATACAAATTTTGAAGAAAAATGCAAAGAAAAAATCAGTGATTTGACCAATGGAGAACATGTAAAAATAACTTCCAGCGGAAACAACAGCATTTTTGTTGCATTGAGTTCCATAAAAGGTGATGTGATAATTCCCGATCAGGGAGGATGGCATGGATTTAAACAGATTGCTAAATTTTTAGGAAAAAATATCATTACAATAAAAACAGAATTGGGACTCATTAATCCTGAAGAATTGGATAATATAGAAATCAAAGATGATTCGGCATTAATATTTACTAGTTTTGCAGGCTATGCCGCCGAACAGGATATTAAATCAATTTCCAAATACTGTAAAAATAATGGAATACTAACTATTGAAGATGCATCAGCAGGCATTGGTGATGAAAACGGAATATTGGGAAACTGTAATCATTCAAATATTGTCATTGCATCTACAGGACAACCAAAAATAATTAATGTTGGAATGGGAGGATTCATCGCAACAAAAGATGAAAACCTGTTTAAAGAAACATCACTTCCATTAAAATTAAGCAAAACTAATGAAATAATATCAAGTGGTATATATGAAGAACTTAAAAGTGTTCGTGAAAATTTAAAGGATACAATAAATGCAACAAAGTATTTAAAAAAACATATAGAAACAACAATACATAGCAAAAAAAGAGGCGTCAATTTAATTATACCTCATGATAATCCAAAGGAAAAAACATGGGGACTGAAAAGACAACTACCCATAAACAAGAGCGGATTTATAAACAGATGTCCTAACTACAATAGAGTAAAAACAAAAGCAGTTTCAATAGAAATTAAAAACTTAAGTTATAACTGCCTTAAAAAAGAATATTTGGATGAGATAATTAGAGCAATCAATAATCAACAACAAGTTTAGATATCCGATCAATAAGAATATCTTCAACATCAATAATACCCAGCTCATCATCACTGATAGAATAAATATCCTTTAATTTTTCAGTATTCGGAATTAAAACACTTTCATCCAATTCAAATACTGAGGATAAATCATCAGCATAATCATCACAATCAATTAAAACAGCACATAAATTCATAGGGCCTTCTTTCAAACCCAGAATATCAAAAGCCTTGGAAATTTGCCTTTGGGCAGAACATCTTAGACATATTTCAACACTCAAATCATTTGCAAGATTTTCACCACGACTGAATGCTAAAAATGCCTGATTGACTCCATGTTCAATATGGCGCCTGCCTGCAACGGCATCAGCATTGAGCAATTGAATAATTTCATCATCCTTTTTTATGGAATTGATTTGACTTAAAGTATCACCAACAGAAGAGATTTCTCCTTTAAAACCTAAAACCTGTAAATTCATAAATAACCCTATTCCTGAAGAAGTCTATTAACTCCTGAAATATATGCTTTAACACTGGCATCAATAATATCCGGTTCAGTACCGCGAGCGGAAAGAATGCGATCTCCCTTTTGAAGTTTGATAATAACATCAATAAGTGCATCAGTACCCCCAGTAATTGCATCTACATGATATTCTATGAAATCTATGTCATCGAATATTTCAAGAGATTTTATTGCATTTATTGCAGCATCAACAGGACCTATACCAACACCCGCATTTAATATTTCTTCACCATCAACATTCAGTTTTACTGAAGCGGTAGGCATGACCCTATTACCTGAAACAATAGTAACATCTTCCAGTTTAATCCTATCTTCATGATTAATATCCAAAACATTATCTGCAATTGCCTGCAAATCAACATCAGTTACTGTTTTTCCCTTATCTGCAAGTTCCTTGATGTTATCGCAAATTTGCTGAAGCTGTACCTTATCGACATCCAAGCCCAACTCCTTCAATCTGGAATCAAGCCCATGAGTACCCATATGCTTACCTACAATAAACCTGCGGGTACGGCCAACAAGCTCAGGAGTCATAGGTTCATAAGTTGCAGAGTTTTTGATGATTCCATCAGAATGAATTCCTGATTCATGAGCAAAAGCATTTTCTCCAACAATTGCCTTATTGGGTTGAATATATACTCCAGTTAAACGAGCCACTAATTTAGAGATATTATAAATTTCATGAATTTTAATGTCAGTAGAAAAATCTGGAAGTAATCTATTAATTGCAACAACACATTCCTCAAAAGAAGTGTTTCCTGCACGTTCTCCAATACCGTTTACTGTAGAATGAAACTCACATGCACCTGCCTTAATAGCGGACAATGTATTTGCAACCGCCAAACCAAAATCATTATGGTAATGACATGAAATAGGTGCATTGATATCTCTCAAATTATTGAAAAGTTCAAAAGATGTATCTGGAGTTAATATTCCGACAGTATCACATACACAAACCCTATCAGCACCCTGGTCAATAGCATTTAAAAATACTTTCCTTAAAAAATCAATGCTGCTTCTAGATGCATCCTCAGCGGAAAGTTCAACAGTAAGCCCATGATCTTTACAGTAATCAACTGCAGAATTGGACATTTCAATAAGTTCATCCTTAGTGATTTTTAATTTATCAAAAATATGTAAATCCGAAGTGGGAACAACAAGATTGACAGCATCAACATCACAATCCAAACAGTAATCAATATCTCTGGTTAATGGTCTTGAAAAACTTAAAATCTCAGCATTAAAACCTTGAGAAGTAATTTCCTTAATAGATTCTCTTTCACCTTCAGAAGTAATTGCAGATCCTGCTTCAATATAATCTAAACCTATCTCATCAAGTTTGGAAGCAATTCTTAATTTCTCTTTAGAAGTTAATGAAACACCTGGTGTTTGTTCTCCATCTCGTAAAGTTGTATCTAAAACTTTAATCTGCATAAAATCACCAAAGGATATAAAATAAATAAATAAGAAACAAAACAAATCAAAAAAAAATAGTAATAAATTGTAATAGAGAAAGCTTGCAGCGAAATGAAATTCCCATAGAAAACCATAGTACACAAACAAAACACAAAAGGACTTCACTACTGGGATCGAAACGAGACCAGGTATAACCCCCATGCTATGACCGCAATACTTACTCTATCACACATGAAAATGAAAAATAATGATAATAATTATCAGCGCAACTTTCACCCAAACTGTTAACACCTAACCAAATTGCTACTACACCATACCATTAATATAGAAGTGGTATAAGTCTACTAACAATTAAAATAATGCAAGCGAACAATTGGAAGTAGCGGACTAAACAACTCGGAAAAAAACCTCGAAGCTTACATCCCTACCCCATCAAACAAGTCTT
>NZ_CAMJUE010000106.1 GCF_946408925.1 uncultured Methanobrevibacter sp. | reverse complement strand
ACGATTTAGGATTAGCTAGTTATAAAAGAAGTAAAGACCCTGAAACCCAATGGTTTACATACACATGGAAATTCGAAAAAGAAGAAGTTATCAACCGCATCATTAAAGATTCCGAAGATTATTTGAAAATGCTCAATGACGAGCTTGAACGTGAAGAAAACAATATGTTTTTCATATGCCCTCAAGGCCATGTAAGGCTCGATTTTGATGACTCATCAGATTATGAATTCCTCTGTCCAGTATGCGGAGAAGAATTGGAATTCCAGGACAATGCTGCAACCATAAAACAAATCAAAGAAGACATTAAAATGGTTGAAAGTAATTTCAAGTCATTTAGTGAAAAAAATAGATAAAATGGAAATTGAATTACTTGAAAAGGAGCACACTCCTGAAAATGTAATCCGGCATTGCAAAGCAGTTTATAAAAAAGCTATGAAAATAGCAGCTAATTTTGATAATGTAGATGAAGATTTAATACGCAAAGGCGCATTGCTGCACGATATTGGAAGATCTCGAACACACGACATAACCCATGCCATCGAAGGCGTTGAAATCGCTAAAAAATATGGATACGGAGATGATGTATTGCACATCATTGAAAGGCATATCGGTGCGGGAATCACCCCAGAAGAAGCCGTTAAACTCGGACTTCCTGAAAAATCCTATATTCCCGAAACACTTGAGGAAAAGATTGTGGCACATGCCGACAATCTTGTAAGCGGAAGCGAGGAAGTTGATATTGATTTTGTAATAGCCAAATGGCAGAGAACCATTGAAGACAGTGATGACAATATTGAAAGATTAATTAAACTTGATAATGAATTGATAAAAGCTTTTGAGGAAAAATAATGAAAGTTATATGTTCAAGCGAAGAGTCCCTATACCGTCCGGAAGCGGTAAGGTGGAGACAGAGAATGGAAATGATGAAACCTTTAGGCGACACGGTTGTTCTGTTGCCGTGCAGTATGAAAAAACCATATTCCAATTCAAAATCCCATCAGAAGTTCAGAAAGCTGACCCGATCTTTTCAGGAACTTATCGTTACATCTCCATTTGGAATCTGTCCCAGGGAACTTGAAAACACTTTCCCTATCCAGTCATATGATGTAAGCACCACAGGATCATGGTCCGGTGACGAGGTTGAAGAAAGCGGAAAGCTGATAGCCAAATATTGTGAAGGCAAAAACATTGTTGCCAATCTCGCAGGAGGATATCTCGAATCCCTTGAGGCATACTGTGATGATTTTGTTAATGTTTGTGTGGATGAACGTCCAACTTCCCCTGATTCACTTTATAATTTAAGGATGGAGCTTAAAAATCACACAAGAGTTAACCGCAGGGAAAAGACTTTGCATGAACTCAGATCCATTGCAAGATATCAGTTTGGCATTAATGGTGATGATTTCATTCCGGACAATGTAAAAACCAAGGGAATGTATCACAAAAGGATTTTGTCAAATGGAACCCAGTTGGCCTTGCTGAATAAGGATTACGGATTATACAGGTTAAATTTAGAGGGCGGTGAAATCCTGAAAGAGTTGGGAATAAACATTGTCAATATTGACTTTGACCTTCAAACCAACACTGTTTTTGCTCCAGGAATTGAAAAGGCATCCCATAACATTCTTCCGAATGATGAAGTGGTTGTTGTTCACAATGACACCGTTGTTGGAGTCGGCAGAGCAGTTATGACCGGCCGTGAGATGGAAGAATGTGGCAATGGTATTGGCGTTAAATTAAAACATCGTTTGAAAAAATAACAACATATATAAATACCATTATTAATAATTATAAATACATAAATTTATTAGGAGATAACTTATGTCAGAAGATTTAGTAAATGATATCAAAGATGCTCTTACTCCAATCAATGACCCTCACATGGGAATCAGTATTGTAGAAATGGGCATTGTGCAAAATATTGCTGTTGATGGCGATCAAGCTGAAATTACCCTCAAACCAACCAACCCAGGTTGTATGAGTATCACCCGTATTGCGGCTGATGCTAAAATCAGAGCTGAAAACGTTGAAGGCGTTGAAAAAGCCATCATTACCGTTGAAGGACATGCTATGGCAGAGTCCATAAACGAAATGATTAACAGATAATTTTTTAAAATTCAACAAAAATTACTCTATAACCAAAAGGTTTATATAGGGTAATTAACATATGTATTAGTGTTGACAGATACCTGTCACACAAATCTTATAGGCTAGTGGCACAGCTTGGTTAGCGCGCTCGGCTGATAACCGGGAGGTCATGGGTTCGAATCCCATCTAGCCTACTACTAACTATTTTTTTAGAAACTTTTCAAATACCTGACAATTTTATAAACGATTTTTTTATATATTATATTCTACATATATTATCATGAATGTACAAAAAGTAGGAATGATGATTAAAATGTGGGAAAAGGTCAATGAAAAATTCAAAAAGTACCCTGCAAGACTGAGAGTTGCCGAAAAAATGATCGAACTTGGACTGTCACTAAACGATGACGGGAAAATATACTGCGGAAATTTAAAAATAAGCGACAAGGCACTGGCAACAGCTGCAGACGTTGACAGACGTGCAATAAAATCAACAGTTGAAATCATCCAACAGGACGAGGAATTATACAACCTCTTCAACAATATAGTGCCTGCCGGAACACTGCTTAGAAACATTGCAAAAGACCTTAAACTTGGCGTGATAGAAATAGAGGTCGGATCTGAAAGTGAGGGAATACTGGCAAACACTGCACAATTAATAACAAAAAAAGGAATTGGAATAAGACAGGCTTACGCCGGAGATACTGAACTTCATGAAAACCCACTGTTAACAATAATAACTGAAGAGCCAGTGGGCGGCGATTTAATCAATGAATTCTTAAAAATAAAAGGAGTGACAAGAGTTTCAATTTATTGAATCGTAATATTCTTGTCTTGCTTTTTCCATTTCCAAATCTTCTTCTTCAAGCTCTTTTAAAAGTTCATCCCAAGCTTCTAAAGATTCTTTAGCAGCTTCTTCACTTAATTTTTCAATAGCATAACCTGCGTGGATTAAAACATAATCTCCAACTTCAACTTCAGGCAAAAGATCAATTCTTGCCTGTTGTCTTGCTCCACCAAAGTCAGCGACTAAAAGCATGTCCTCTCTATTAATTTCTAAAACATGAGCGGGTGCTGCAATACACATAAATATTCATCTCCAAAATTTTAATATATATAAACATTAAATGTTAGTAATATATAAAACTATCTAAACAGGTGTTATTTAAATGAAAAATATTGTTATAGGATCAGGCCCTGCAGGACGGTTAGGGTCACTGGAACTTGGAAAACTTGGAGAAGAAGTCCTTTTAATTGAAAAGAATCATATTGCCGGAACATGCCTTAATGAAGGATGCATGGTTGTTTGCGCACTTACAGACATTACCAAATTTATAGATGAAAACAACAGATTCAACAATTACGGATTCCTGAAAAGTCAGATTGACATTTCCTATGATAAAATCGTTGAAAAAATCACAGAAACACAGGTAAAGCTTCGCGAGTTAAACCAGATGGAAAATGAAAGTGTCGGAAACACTGTCATTTACGGTGAAGCAAGCATTGAAGGAAATGAAGTTATTGTCAACAATGAAAGTTTTGAGTGGGACAATCTGATGATAGCAACCGGTGCAAGGCCGTTCATCCCTGATGTTAAGGGCAGTGAGTTCGGTTTGACAAACAAGGATATTTTAAAACTTGATGATATTCCTGAAAAGCTGAACATTATAGGAGGAGGAATAATCGCCTGTGAGATTGCAAACATCTATGCAACACTGGGCAGTGAAGTCAACGTCATCGCCAGAAGCAGATTCCTAAAGGAACTGGGTGACAATACACGAAGATACGTTTTAGAAAAAATCATTCCCCATGTCAATGTTTTGGAAAACACCAATGTTAGGGAAGTGTTTAAGGATAAGGTGATTACAAGTGACGGTGAAGAGTTGGATGGAATTGCATTCTTTGCAACAGGAAGAACCCCAAACAGTGAAATCGCCGAGGGTTTTGTTGAGCTGAATGATGACCGCACAATCAAAGTCAATGAAATGATGCAAACCAGTGTTGAAAATGTATATGCTGCAGGTGATGTTACCGGAGGATATCAGTTAACACCAGTAGCTAGAATGGAGGGCATCACAGCTGCAAGGAATATGGCAAAGTATTCAAATAAAGTAAGCTACCATTGCATTCC
>NZ_CAMJUE010000105.1 GCF_946408925.1 uncultured Methanobrevibacter sp. | reverse complement strand
AAACCCTTTAAAGTTACTATTGTAATTAATTTAAATTAATTTACGGTGATACTAAATGAATAAGAAAATTACATTTGTTTTAGTGTTGGCATTAGCGGCATTCCTTGTAATGGGATCAGCTAGTGCAGGACTCTTCGACTTTTTAGGTGGAGACTCTGGTAACACAGTAAAAATCGGATACTTACCATCCGACCACGATGCTGCATTATTTGTAGCAGATGCACAAGGTTTATACAAAAATAAAGGAATCGAAACTGAACTTGTACAATTCAACAATGGTGGAGATTTAATGACTGCTATGGCTAGTGGAGATGTAGATGTGGGATATGTTGGAATTTCTCCTGTATTATCATCAAAATCTGCTGGTGTACCGGTTAAAGTTATTTCCGCTGCACAAACAGAAGGTAGTGGAATAATCGTAAACAATAATTCCGGAATCAACGATGCACAAGGATTAAAAGGAAAAACCATTGCAACTCCTGGTGACGCATCCATTCAACATGTACTTCTTGCATCATACTTAGAAGATAACGGAATGTCCTTAAATGACATCAACGAATCTGCAATGAAAGTGCCATCCATCAATGATGCATTAAAAACAGGCAACCTTCCAGCAGCAATCACATTCCAGCCTTATGTAAGTCTCGGTACAACCGATGACGGAATCAAGGAATTGGCTGACTCATCAGAAATCCTGCCGGGTCACCCATGCTGTGTAGTAGTTGCATCAGAAGACTTCCTCAAAAACCATAAGGATACTGCAAAAGACATTGTAGCAATCCATGAAAACGCAACAAACTTCATCAACGAAAAAGTTCAATCCGGAAAAACCGCTGAAGTTGTAAAATTATTACCTGAAGACATTGTTGCAGATCCTGCTGCAGAAGCAGATTCCCTTCAAAGCTTCCCATTCATCTCAGGTTTAGATACCCTTTACAAAGCTAATGTGGATGCTTTCCAGGAATTGGAAGTTGACCTTGGAATTTTAAACAAAACAATTCCTCAGGAAGATTTATACTGGCAAGCATAGTTAAAACAACTATGCTTTATTTTTTCTTTTTTTAAAATCAGTTTTTATCATATTCGGCTTTTAAATCGGCCATCGCTTTTTTTGTTTTCTCATCAGATACCTTATCGATGACTCTCTTGTTTTCAATCAGTCTGTCCATGTATTCCTTTCTTTTTTCATCATCAACGATTTTATATCTTTCAAAGTTAACTAGTCCTTCAATTAATCCTGAAAGTCCTCTGTTGTATGCATTTGCATTTTCATCATTGATTGTGAATTTTCTGATTTTTCCGGTTATGAAAAATATGTTGTTGTTGCCCTGTATTGGAAAATCATCAGGAGTTTTTTTCTCAATATTTTCAACATCAACAATAATGTAAGCTGGGGTGTTTTTAATGATGGCAATGTCACTGTCATCAGTATAATATTCATCGCTCAGACAATCTAATGTGGCATATGTGAAAACCAGTGGATCTTGTGTAATGTTAACTACATATTCATGTGTATTTTGAATATTCTTTAATGTTTTTGACCCTTCAAAGATTCTGCAAAAAACCCTGTCATCGCCCAGATACCTGAATGAAAAGGCACCAGCATTTTTCACACCTTCATCGTTAATGGTTGTGATGATGCACTCATATTGAAGATCCGGTTCAACACCGACTTTGATTAAATCATAATTCATTTAATCACTTCATTTTGATTAAATCCGTCAGCTATCTTATTTAAATTTCTAAAAACATTAACCAGATTATCTAAACATTCATTAAGTTCACTGTTTTCAATATTTCCTAAAACTTCAATGTATTGTGGGAAAGTCTGTTTTCCGTTTTGGAAAAACAGGTAATATTCATTAAGGTTAATCTCTTCCTGATTTAAATCGGAAACTATGTCCTGGTATAATTTGTTTAAATCATCATAACTGTCCGTAAGCAATTCCTTAACATCACAAATGTCTTCACCGGATTCCAATTTGGATAATGCGGAATTAATTCTAATTATAGAAATAGTATAAGATTCCAAATCAATTTCACCATCCATAATATCACCATGTATGGTTTATAAAAAAGAAAAAAAGGAGTAATTTCTCAATATTGAGAAATTATAATTTGATTTTAATATCGAGAGCAGATGAACCTTCTTCGTAAACAAAAATAGGGTTAATATCTAACTCGGTGATTTCAGGGAAGTCTAAAGTTAATCTTGCTACTCTTTTAATAGCCTGTTTGACTTCTTCTACATCACAAGGAGCTTCGCCCCTGTATCCTGCAAGCAATTTGGATACTTTTGTCTTTTCAATTTGCTCATCGATTTCCTGTGAACTCATTCCTTTAGCAAGATTAAATGCAACATCTTCAATAAGGTTTACATAGATTCCACCCATACCGAATGCAATCATAGGGCCGAACTGTTTGTCTTTAATCATACCGACAATTACTTCTTCACCTGAGTCCATCATTTTTTGCACTTCTACACCATCAGGGACAATGTCTGGATGAGCTTTCTTGGCATTGGCGATGATTTCATCATATGCTGCTTTTGCCTCATCAACATTTTCAATTCCTACTTTTACACCACCAATATCTGATTTGTGTAAAATTTTATCTGATGCGATTTTAAGCACAACAGGGAATTCCATTTCTTCTGCTAGTTTTGCCGCTTCATCAGCACTGGTTGACAGTTTGATTGGTGCTGCTGAAATTCCGTAAGCTTCAGCTACAGCATATGCTTCACTACCCAGCAATGTGTCTCTGCCGTCAGCTTTAACCTTATCGAAAATTGCTTTTACAGCATCTTTGTCAACATCATCAATATTTTCAATGACATCATCATACACTCTGTCTTCTAATTTGGCATATCTTGTCATTGCTTCAAGTGCAGTTACTGCAGTTTCCGGGAATACGTATGTTGGCACTCCATTTGCTCTTAAAGCTTCATTTGCAGCTTCAAAGGATGGTCCTCCCATGTTCACTACAATGATTGGTTTGTCAAATTCTTTTCTTTCTTCTAAAATTGCGTTTGCAATTCCGTCTGGATCTGCTGATGCTGTAGGACAGACCATAATGATTAAACTGTCTACATCTTCATATCCTAAAACCAATTCAAGGGATTCTTTGTATCTGCTTACCGGTGCATCTCCCAATACATCAATAGGGTTTTTTGCACTTCCTTCATCAGTTACACATTTTTTAAGTTTTGCTGTGGTTTCTTCATCAAATTGGACCAGGTTTAAACCGGCTTTTTCCATAGCGTCTACGGTGAGTACTCCTCCACCACCTGCATTGGTAATGATTGCAACATTGTCGCCTTTTGGAAGTGGTGCTTTGGAAAATGCTAATCCCAAGTCAAATAATTCTGCCATGGTTTCCACACGCATGATTCCTGACTGGTGGAATGCGGTATCGAATGCAAGGTCACTTCCCGCCAATGCTCCTGTATGTGATGATGCGGCTGCTGCACCTGCGCTACTTGAACCTGATTTGAGTATGATAATCGGTTTTTTGTGTGCGGTTTCTCTCATTGTTCTTACGAAGTCTTCATCATCGGAAATGGATTCTAAATAACAGATAATTACATTGGTTTCATCATCTTCTGCTAAGTATTGCAGCAATTCAATTTCTGTTACTCCTGCTTTGTTACCTAAACTGATTACCTTACTGAATCCGATTCCTGAAGTTACGCTCCAATCGATAATTGCTACCATCATTGCACCACTCTGTGAGATGAATGCAATGTTTCCTGTTGGTGGCATCATTTGTGAAAATGATCCGTTTAATGGAGTGTGTGAATCAGTTATTCCTAAACTGTTCGGTCCAATAATGTTTATTCCGTATTCTTCACCAAGGGCAGTTAATTCTGCTTCTAATTTTGCACCTTCTTCACCTACTTCTTTAAATCCGGCAGTAATGACCACCATATTTTCTATACCTACTTCACCACATTCCTTAACTGCAGTGTTTACGAATGGGGATGGGATAGTAATGATTACTAAATCTACTTTTCCAGGTACATCTTTTATATTTTCGTAAGCTGTTTTTCCTAGAATTTCTCCTCCTCTTGGGTTTACAGGGTATATTTCGCCTTCAAATCCGTCGTTGATTAGGTTGTCGACGATAATGTATCCGACTTTTCCAGGTGTATTGGAAGCTCCAATAACAGCTACTGATTCAGGTTTAAACATCTTAGTGAGATCTTTCATAAGTTTTTCTCCTGTTGTTTTTATATTATCATGTTAAATTAT
>NZ_CAMJUE010000104.1 GCF_946408925.1 uncultured Methanobrevibacter sp. | reverse complement strand
CTCCATACAATGCGGATTTCGACGGAGACGAAATGAACATGCACGTATTCCAGACTGATGAATCCAGAGCTGAAGCAAAATCACTGATGCGTGTACAGGAACATATTTTATCTCCAAGGTTCGGTGGACCGATTATCGGGGCTATTCACGACCACATTAGTGGAGCATACTTGTTAACCCGTGATGGGGTTGAATTTACTGAAGAACAAGCTTTACAGATTATCAGAAAATCACATTTGGCATTACCTGAGTTCAAAGGTGGCCAGTGGGTTTTAAAAACAAATCTTGACTTAAAACCAGATGTTGATGTTCCTGGAGATATCGAGGAATCATATATCTATAAAGATAAAGGCGCCATGTGGACAGGTAAGGAGCTGTTCTCATTATTATTACCGAATGATTTAAACTTATCTTACAGTGCTGAAATTTCTAAATGTCCTGTAGTATACCCTGAAACTGATGCAACTGTCGTTATTAAAAACGGTATACTTGAGCAGGGTGTAATCGATGAATCCGCTTACGGTTCATTTTCAGGTAAAATCTTAGATAAAATCGTTAAGGAATATGGTCCTGGAAGAGCAAAAGAATTTTTAGACAGATCCACTGACCTTGCAATCTGCGGAATCATGAAAACCGGAATTACTACCAGTTTAAATGATGAAGAGATTCCTGAAGAGGCTCAGGACCGTATTAATGAGCACTTAGAGAAAAAGATGGCAGAAGTAGATAAACTTGTAGAATCTTATGAAGAAGGATATCTCCAAGCTTTACCGGGTAGAAGTCTTGAAGAGACTTTAGAGATGAAAATCATGCAGGTTCTCGGGGAAGCTAGGGACATGTCCGGTAGTATTGCTGAAAACTATCTTACAATGGGTAAACAATCTGATGATGACCCATATGACCATGTGATGGCAGTTGAAAACCACTCTGTAGTAATGGCACGTACAGGTGCAAGAGCATCCATGTTGAACCTTACTCAGATTACCGCTTGTGTAGGACAACAGGCGGTTAGGGGTGGACGTATCGAAAGAGGATACTTAAACCGTACATTACCTCACTTCAAAAAAGGTGAATTAGGGGCAAAAGCTAAAGGATTTGTACACTCAAGTTATAAATCCGGTCTTGACCCAATTGAATTCTTCTTCCACGCTATGGGAGGAAGAGAAGGTCTTGTAGATACAGCGATTCGTACCGCACAATCCGGTTACATGCAAAGAAGACTCGTAAATGCTTTGCAAGATTTACAGGTAAAACCATCTGGACTTGTTACTGACAATCAAGGTAATGTAATTCAAACCATGTTTGGTGAAGATGGAGTAGATCCAGCAAAATCAGACTTTGGTAAACCAGCTGATTTGAACAAACTCATTGATGAAATAAGAATGGAAGGTAAGTAGGTGTAATTATGGATGATATTGAAGTTAAAGTAATTGAAACTATTGCACAACTTAATGATGAAGAGAACTTAGGTGTGGATTTTCCAGAAAGTTACATCGAAGATTTATCAAAAGCTTATGTTAAAAATGATTTAACTGATGATGAATTAGCTGAATTAATTAGAAAACTCAAACAAGCCTATGACCGAGCTCACGTTGAAGCTGGCGAGGCTGTTGGGACAGTAGCTGCACAATCTGTAGGTGAACCTGGTACACAGATGACTATGCGTACTTTTCACTATGCAGGGGTAACTGAGTTAAACGTAACATTAGGTCTTCCGAGACTTATTGAAATCGTTGATGCAAGAAAAGAAATTGCTACTCCGACCATGGATATCTATTTTGATGAAGAAAGGAGAAACGACGAGGAATTTGTCAGAACTTTAGCTAACCAAATTGGTAAAAGTACTATAAATGATATTCTTTCAGACTTCAATTTAAATTATGGTACCATGGAAGTTGAAGCGGTTTTGGATTCTAAAAAAATTGAAGAAAAAAGATTAGATAGGGAGGAAATCAATGCTGCCATTGAAAAGGCTTTTAAAAAGGCTGTTATTAATGGCGATAAAATTGTCATTTCTTCTTCAAAATCTGATAAATCCGATTCAAAATTTGAAATTCGTGAACTACGTCTTTTGGCGGATAAGGTTCGTGACTTGCAAATCAGTGGTATAAAAGGTATCGGTAAAGTAATTATCCGTCGTGATGAAGAATGGATTATCCATACTGAAGGATCAAATCTTAAGGAAATCCTTGATATGGATGGTATCGACCATGTGAGAACCACAACAAACAACATTCATGAAATCGGTGAAGTTTTAGGTATTGAAGCGGCTCGTCAATCTATTATCAATGAAGCTCAAAATACCTTATCCGAACAGGGTCTTAGTGTAGATGTAAGACATATCATGTTAGTTGCAGATATTATGACTTCTGAGGGTCATGTTAAATCCATTGGAAGACATGGTATCAGTGGTGAAAAATCAAGTGTATTAGCTCGTGCAGCTTTTGAAGAAACTGGTAAACATTTACTTAACGCAAGTATTCGCGGTGAAGTGGATGATTTAACAGGTATCATCGAAAATATTATTATTGGACAACCAATACCTCTTGGTACCGGTTCTGTCGGTGTCAAAATGGATTATAAAAATGAATAGGAGGCTAGATGATGGACGTAGATAGAGGAATCAGGGTTGCTGTTGACACTGGTGATGTGACATTAGGCTCTGAAAAATCAATTCAATCTTTAAAATTAGGAAAAGGACAACTTGCAGTTGTTGCTGAAAATGCTCCTAAAGATATTCTTGAAGATGTTGAATATTATGCAAATCTTTCCGAAATTCCATTCATAGTATATGATGGAAGCAGTGTAGATTTGGGTTCTGTTTGTGGTAAACCTTTCACTGTTGCTACATTAATCGTAAACGATCCAGGAGATTCTACAATATTAGACGATTTGAGGTAGATTTAAGTGTCTATTAAATTCAGTGCAAATGAAATTAGATTCATAGCTCTTTTCGAAAATATGACTGGAGCAATGGTTAAGGATTGCATTATCGATGATGAACATGGAAAAGTAACATTCGTTGTTAAGAATGGGGATATGGGACTTGCAATAGGTAAAGGTGGAAGTTCTGTATCTAAAGTTCAAAGAGCAGTTGATAAAGGTATTGAAATTGTAGAGTTAGATGAAGATCCAATACAGTTTATTAAAAATTGTTTATCTCCTGCAAAATTACAATCTGTTAAAATTTCTCAAAAGCAAACAGGCGAAAAAATTGCTATTGTTACAGCAGACAATACCAACAAACGTATTGCTATCGGTAAAAACGGAATCAATATTGAAAGAGCTAAGTTATTAGCTGATAGACAACATAATATTGATAATATTATTTTAAAATAGCTTTCGAGCTATTTTATAAATTTTATTTTTTTCATTTGTTTTTTTTAAATTTTTATTTTATTTTTATTTTTAACTGTAAAAATGAATACATTTATAAAGGTGTATGTATATAAATTATCATAAGATATCTGTACTTTTTTATAACGGGACTATGTGTGCTTTTTGTCATCGTTTTTAATTTCATTTCAAGATATCTTCTTTTAGATAAACTATTTTATCTAATTAATTATTATTACTGATTGTATCTTTGAATTTAGATTGTACTATTAGAAAATAGTATAAATCGCAGCGGTGGATTCTTAGATATGTTTTTAACAAAAAATTCGAGGAATAAATATGCCAGGACTTTTTGCTGCAAAAAAACTTAAAAAAAATAGACAAAATTTTAAGTGGAAAGATGTAGATTACAAAAGAAGAGCTTTAAGATTAGATGTTAAAGCTGATCCTTTAGAAGGAGCTCCTCAAGCAAGAGGAATTGTAATCGAAAAAGTAGGGATAGAAGCAAAACAACCTAACTCTGCTATTCGTAAATGTGTACGTGTTCAATTAATTAAAAACGGTAAACAATTAACTGCTTTCGCACCAGGTGACGGAGCTATCGGATTTATCGATGAACACGATGAAGTAATGATTGAAGGAATCGGTGGACCATCCGGAAGATCCATGGGTGATATTCCTGGAGTCCGTTGGAAAGTTTCCAAAGTTAACAATGTAGCTTTATCAGAAATGGTAAGTGGAAAAATAGAAAAACCTGTAAGATAAGGAGTTATATTTATGAGTAAATTATTCAATAAATGGGATCTCGATGAAGTAAAAGTTGAGGACTTAGGTTTAGTCAAATATATCTGCTTAGACGAAACTTTAGTTCCACATACTTCTGGTAGACATGTAAAAAGACAATTCGCAAAATCTAAAGTATCTATTGTTGAAAGATTAATGAACAAAATCATGAGAACCCATCTCAACTCAGGTAAGA
>NZ_CAMJUE010000103.1 GCF_946408925.1 uncultured Methanobrevibacter sp. | reverse complement strand
TCAAAAACAGCCATACAACAACTTTCAGAAAACTGAAAATTTCAGGCCCCTAAATTGATTATGGAGAATATATTATTAATGTCAAACAATGTAGATTTTACTTCAAATCCTAAAAAAGTTTTCTGGCAGTTCACCACTCCACTGATTTTGCTCACTCTTTTTGAAGCGGGTTACTCATTTGTTGATGTATTTTGGGTGTCTCAAATGGACCCGAAATCGTTTTTTGCAATAGGGGTGGCAGTTCCAATAGTCGTGCTTATTATAAGTTTCGGAAGGTCTCTAGGCATCGGAACCAATTCAATAATGTCATGGGAACTGGGTGAAAATGACTTAAATGCTTCTTATAATTCACTTTTGCATGGTATTGTGGCATGTCTGGTGAGCAGCGTTATCATCATGTTTTCCATATTCTTTTTAGATGATATTTTAATGCTTGTAGGTGCAGCTTCCTCAATGGATTTGTCAATGCAGTATCTGACTCCAATGATTTTATGTCCGTTTGTTTTAATCTTTTCTAATTTCTTTACAAACACTCTGCATGCTGAAGGAAACTCAAAAATTCCCACAATAATGCTCATCTTAACAAATGTCCTGAATTTGCTTCTGGATCCTATTTTCATTTTTGTTTTTGGATGGGGCGTTAGCGGGGCTTCATATGCCACATTATTGTCTTCAGGAGTTGCCACCGTTTATTTATTGTACTGGTATCTGTCTGGAAAATCTGAAATTCCCATTAATTTCAGGTATTTCAAGCCGGGAATAGTTTATGAGATATTCACTGTAGCCTTTCCAAACTTCTTAATGGACAGTTTGTGGTGCATTACCATATTATTCTTCAATAGGATATTAATCCAACAGCTTGGCCAGATTGGTGTGCTTCTATATTCATCTGCATCCAAAATTCAGTCAGTAATCATTGCTCATCAAAAGGCATTCAGCAGAGGATTGATTAGCATTTGCGGACATTTGTATGGTGCAAATAAAATTGAAGAACTGAAGGATTTATACCATTATGTGCTTAAAATAACTATTTCAATTTCAATAATATCAACTGTAATATTCTTCTTCATCAGGGATTATGGTTTTGCATCGTTTTCAGTCACAGGCGTGCCTGAATCAGTATTCTATATTGCGCTTGCAGGTATTGTAATTGTTCCATTCAGAGGCATTTCGGCGGTAACAGAAAAAATGCTGGATGGAATGGGAAAGAGTTTTTATGAGCTGCTTTTAACATTGGGAGGCATCATTTATCAAATTTCACTGGTAAATTTATTGGCGCCTATATTCGATCAGGGCGTTTGTGTTTTGCTGGGAATACTGATTGGCGAAGTTACATTGGCTATTTTGTATTATATCATGTTAAAATATTTCATTAAAAAATCTGAAAACAATATTGCAAGCAGTGCGGGCGCTTAATGATAATGGGTTGAAGAAATTTCTATTTAATAGATATTTTTTCGCTATATGTATAGAATAATATTTATTATTTAAAAACTAAAATAATATTATGAGAAAGTTTTTGAGTGTTTCATTAAAACCCCAATGGAAAACAATATTGATTATTATAGCATTGATAGTCATTCAGACATTCTTTCAAATGCAAATAATCGATTTGTTCAGTGAAGCTTTAACAGGAGTTAAAGAACAGAATACTGATTTGCTTTTAAGGTCTGGATTATACATGTTAATGTATACAGTCCTTTCAATGATTTCAATTTATGCAGTTTCTTTTTGCACGACAAGGGTGGCTTCAAATGCTGCATATATACTTCGTGAGAAAATATTTCATATTCTAATGAACCTGCCTCAAGCAGAAATTGATAAATTTAAAGTTTCAGGGTTAGTTACACGGTCAACCAGGGGTGTGTCATCAGAACAGGGTTTTATAGTGATGATACTCGAAAATTTCATACTGATTCCTGTTACATTCATAGCAATTGTATATGAAATAGCATTGATCGATACGACTTTTGCGATATTCTTCTTAGGGTTTATTGGCGTTATTTCTGCGATTGTAATTGGGAAAATGAAAAAAGTTGTAGAAATATTTTTCAGAGCTAAAAAGACATACGGAAAACTAAACCTGTTATTCCTCACCAAAGTCAGCAATATAGCTGACAGGATTCCATTTAAAAAACAGGAGTATGAAGCTGAATTTGATGAGGCATGTGATAATTCCTATGATAAAAACGTTAAGTATATTTTTAGTCAATATTACATTGGTCCTGTGTTAATGTGGGCGTTATATGTCTTTATTCTGATAGTATTGGGATTGGTTAATTCCGGATTTACAATTGGCTTTGAAACTGACTATGTAATTGATTCAGTGATTATTACAGTATATATTGCCTTCTTCATCACTACCTTGGCACATATTCCTGCATTAATTGATAGGTGGCCACGTGCATACGCCACTTCTGTGCGTTTAGAGGAAGTATTGTCTCTGGAAGATAAAACAATAAAATCCAAAAACACTGATATTGCTCCAGAACCAATAGAAATTGTTGAGGAAGATCTTGCTGATGGAGACGACGGTGGATGGGCTAAAAGAGGTGACATCATCAATAAATTCAGGACCATATTGAAAGAGGATAAGGTCAAGATAATAATGTCTGTGATTTTACTTATTGCATCTACA
This sequence comes from uncultured Methanobrevibacter sp., assembly GCF_946408925.1. Classification (GTDB taxonomy): domain Archaea; phylum Methanobacteriota; class Methanobacteria; order Methanobacteriales; family Methanobacteriaceae; genus Methanocatella. The sequence goes on along the minus strand of NZ_CAMJUE010000103.1, from coordinate 2,162 downwards.
TTGTGTATGGTTTATGCCCCTAAAGTTGCAGGAAAAACTATTGATTTATTGGTTTCTAATTTCGATTCATCTAACGATGTTGCTATCTACACAAATATTGTCCTGTTGATTGTATTATACTCTGTGGCATATCTGTTTAAATTGGCTCCAAGAAGGATTATGGGGCCTATCGGTGAAAAAGTAGCATATGTTTTAAGAATGAAATTATTTGACAAGATTGATGCTGTCGGTTCTGAACACATTAAAGAAAATTCAAAGGGCCTTTTCTTTTCCAGATTAAACAACGATGTGATGAACATCAGAGAGTTTGTCTCTTCCAAATTAACTGATATTTATGCGCAATTCCTATCAATAATCCTTGTACTTGTATTTATATTTTTGACAGACGTTAGATTGGGCTTAATATATCTGGTTGTATTTATAGTTTATATCATTAGCTTTTATATATGTGATTATAAATCTAAAAAGCATTATGAGAATCATCAAAAGCATTTAGGACGACTGATGAGCTATTTTGAAAGAGGTCTCGCGAATCGTGATTCCTTCCATGAAAAAGGATTTAAAAAAATCAATCAAACTGTAATTGACTATTATTCTAAATCCAAAAACATCACTAATTTTATGGTGCCTATTACAAACTTTTTAACAAATTTAAGTAATATTAGTGTTTATATTATCGGACTTTCCATGTTTGCCGTTAATGAGATTCAGTTAGGGACTTTATTGGCAGTTATCATGTATGCAAAGTTATTCACTAAACCTCTTAAAAAAATAAGTAACTCAACTGCATCTATTGAGAATTCATTATCAAGTCTCAAAAGGATATTTGCGATTATAGACTATGAAAAAGATAATAATTAAATCTTCATTGATTCGGATGCAAGTTTAATTATTCTTGCTTCCGAGCAAACTTTTTTTTTGAATGATTCTTTGAATTGGTGATTCATCCACAAATTTGCGGTTAATGAATAGGAAAATTTGCTGTTGTTAAAAAAAAGTTAAAAAACATAGGAAGTCTATGTTTTTTTTTAGTTAATTGATTTTCCAAGTTCGTAGGCTTCTTTCAATTCAGGTTTTCCTTCGCTATCTCCAGGTTGTGTTACATGGCCGCATAAGATCTTTCCGATACTTTTCCATCCCATATGTTTTTCTAGATTATCATACCATAACTCGCTTTCTTCAAATCCAGTACCTTCGGCGGCCATAATGAGAATGCTGTCTTTCACGGGATTTTTGTAGTTGTCACATTCTGCAACGGCAAACAAGCGGTCAAATGCATTCTTAAGAAATCCTGAAATGTTCCAGTAGTATAATGGGGATGCTAAAACCACGATATCGGCATCAATATATTTTGGATATATTTCATCCATGCCATCCTTTTGCGTACAAGGGTGTTCAATGTTTTTGCCTCCCTTCCAGCAGCCTATGCATCCATTGATTTTCATTGATGAAAGCATGAATTCTTCAACTTCATTTCCGGCTTCTGTTGCGCCCTTAATAAACTCCGCTGTAATTGAAGAGGTATTTCCTTTATTTCTTGGACTTCCGTTCAAAATAATTATTTTTTTAGCCATAATTATAGTTGTGAGATTTATCGGTTAAAAGTAATCTGTAATTTTAAAATTACTTAATGGGCCAGTAATCAAATTAGGTGTTTATCGATTTAAATGAGAATCCTATACCTCACTTCAATCAGAAATGGAATTCTCATGACGGCTATTTCAACGGCATATGGGATGAATAATGATTCCCCTTCCATTTGAGTATAATATATAGCTGAATCGCCATATATTTCCAAGGCCTATTGCAAATACAATCATTGCAAAAATAAATGTTATTGTTGAAACTTATTGTGCATTTTCACTCCTCAATTAATATTTTATTCATTTTTATATTTGAAATAATAAATTTTTTTAAAAACAAATTCAATTTTAATAGGTTTTTGTCAAAAATATTTTTCATAATTATTTGATAGTTGGCGGCCTGCTGATGATTGGTTCTCTTTAATACTTATCAAAACGTTTGAATCAATAGCAACAAAATATTAATATTTTAAAATTAAATATATAGTATTATATTTTTGGAGATATTATTATGAAAGTTTTAGGAATTAATACAAGTCCAAGAGAATCAAGTAATGTGAGAATTGCCCTGGAAGCTGC
>NZ_CAMJUE010000102.1 GCF_946408925.1 uncultured Methanobrevibacter sp. | reverse complement strand
AGATTTGATATACCTGTAATTGGAATAACTGATGGTGATTTGGATAAGGTTGTGGAAGATGGATTCAAGGTTAAAAATTCTATAATCTTTGAAGTTGAAAGTGGTTTTGATGACATCATCGGTCAAAATATTAAAAAGGAAATCTTTCATGGCAGACAGGTGGCACATGATTTCAAATCAATCGGTGAAGTTGAGGCTAAAGTCATCGAAATAATAAAAAGTATAAATTGCAAATATAAAATTAATTATATCGATTAAACTGGGAAGTGTAATTTTGGATTTTAAAAACCTCGTAAAAGAAATTCAAGAATTTAAAGGAGTGTCACGTAAAAGCTCAATTGATAATGTGATATCTCTTTTAAAAGAATCATATAATGTTTCCGGAGATGTTGTAATAGATATTGGCGATGATGCATCTGCAATTGACATCGGCAATAATCAAGTAATTCTTATTGCTGCCGATGGTATTTGGGGCGATATAATGAATGTAAATCCCTACTGGGCAGGCTACTGTTCAGTCTTGGTGAATGTAAATGATATCGCTGCAATGGGTGGAAAACCATTGGCAATGGTCAATATAATGTCAATAAGCAATGATGAAATATATGAAGATTTGCTAAATGGAATCAAAGACGGATGTTTAAAATTCAATGTTCCGATGGTTGGAGGACACCTTCATCCTGACGGTGAAGTGGACTCTTTAGGCGTTGCAATTGTCGGAATAGCTCAAAAAGACAAAATTATCACAAGTTTTGGAGCAGAAACTGGTGATAAGGTAATTGTGGCAATTGATCTCGACGGCAAACCTCATGAAATGTTTAGCTTAAACTGGGATACAACATATGACAAAGATGCTAAATTGGTGCAGGACCAGATTACTGCAGTACAATACCTTGCTGAACATGACTATATTAAATCAGGAAAGGATATTTCAAATCCCGGAATTTTAGGAACTTTGGAAATGCTTTTGGAAACTTCCAACAGGGGGGCAGTGGTCAATCTCGAGGATATTCCAAGAAATGAAAATGTGGAATGGGTGGACTGGCTCAGGTCATATCCGGGATCAGGATTTGTTTTCACTGCAGTTGAGGATAAATGTGATTATATCAAGGAATATTTGGCTAAATACTCTATTGAAGCTAATGTGGTTGGTGAGGTAACCGACTCCAATTCACTTTATCTGAATTATGGTGATGAACAGGCCGAAGTTTTCAACCAGGAGAAAAATCCCGTATTTTTGTTTAGATGAGGGATAGAATGGATTTATCAAACATTATTTTTAACTCCTTAAAGTATCCTTTTAGAAATATTGTTAAATTGCCAATCATATTCATCCTTTTCTTTCTAATAACAATTATTCCTATCGGTAAGTTATTAAACAATGATTATATTGTGATTATTGGAGTTATTGCTTTTTTTGTATTTATTTTGATTGTACCAGGTTATTTTTTGAATATTGTTAAAGTCGGTTCAAGGCAGTCAGCAATGTTTCCATCTCTGAATTTGGTGAATAGTATATTTGATTCTATCAGGGTATTGCTTCTAAGAATTGTTTACATGATTGTTCCGGCTGCGATGTTTTTCATTGTTTTGTCAACTTTGGGTTCATCTAGTTTTGCTTTGCTTTATGATTTTAAAATTCTTGATTTTTTGGCAAATTTCGGATTGTCCCTTGTTATAATTTTGATTACCTATTTGATATTTGAATTCCTGTTATTCTTTGCAAAGGCCAGATTGGCTTATCTCAATAGTTTATCTGAAGCTTTAAAAATTAATAAAGTTGTAGCAGACATTAGAACTATTGGTATATTCAATATAATCAAATGGTTAATTGCAATGGTGATATTGATGGTTGTAATTTCAGTTGTTTCATCATATGTCCTGACAATTCCTTACGTGGGTGTTTTAATAGATATTTGTGTTATTGTTCCGATTATGGAAAGTATAGCCAACTATTCCCTCGGTATGTTATATTCAAATATCTCCTGAAATTAAAAAAGTTATGGGTTGCAAATCTTGCAGGGTATGTATCCCTGATTCACGGCATCATTTCTGCTGGAAAAAAATACCTTATTTCCATCTGACATTTTGCTCACACTGGAGCAGGACGGGTCGTGGAATTTTCCAGAGTTGGCATTGCCGATATAACTTGCAGAACCGCTTGAACTTGTTGATTCGGCACTTGTTGGAGCAGATGCAGTTGAAGATGAACTGTGTGTACTTGATATATGTGTATTGTCATTTGCCCAGTCAAACGGATAAAATTCGCTTGGAGGCATGTACATTATCTCAGCAAGACCTTCCTTTAAAAGCATTTCATTTACATTTTTTCCATCAACAATAACGACTCCTAATGTGCGGCCGTATTTGTCATTGTGTTTCGAATCGTCAACATCGATGCCCACTTCCTTATTCAAACATAATTTTTGAACAAAATTTTTAGATGTAATGTATCCCTCAACTCCTCTTTCGGGAGTATTGACACCTACAAATCTAATTTTTTCACCATTGTCCAAATAGATTGTATCTCCGTCCACTACCTTAGTGCATATCCCCTTTTCTTCAACATGACAGTCTGTTTTCGGGTATTTGCTTAAAATATCTGAAGCTGACTGATTATAATATTTTGAACTTGGAATGCTGTGTGAAAATCCGGTTCCGGTATATGCGCTTGCTATTGAAATTGCTCCGGCACAGATTATTAAAATGATTAGTAAAGAAAATAAATGCTTTTTATTGATTTTCATAAATTTCCCCTCAACATATATGTTATAATTTTGTGTTAATATAATTTTCCAAAGTCAAATAAATAATTATTTTATATGATAACATCAAATATATATAATATTAAAAATTCTTATTGGAGATTGTATGTTAATTAAAATTAATGGAGAAGAGGTTAATGTTGCAGATGGCTCAACAATTCAGGATGTAATTGCTGAGACTAATGCGCCTTATACTCCGGGAAGTATTATTTGCTTAATAAAAGGTAAAAAAGAACTGGAAAAGAATATTAGCAAGTATAAAATTAAAACAAGCCAAGGTTCAATAATTATTCAATTGGATGAATCCGAAGAGGCCAAACCTCTTGTAGATTTGTGGAAAGACCAATACGAGGATTTTATAGATTTGAATATTCGTTGGTCCACCTCCAATGAAGTGGCCATTGGTCCTATTGTAACTGATTTGGAACCCACTTCTGAGGAATACAAATATTTTGATGGGGATGTTGTTTTAAGTTTATCTAGTTTTAGTAATGAGTCCACTCATTTGATAATTCTTAAAGAGAATACCACAAATGTTTATAGTGTGCCTGCATATAATAAGGGTGTATTCGCCCGGGTCATTGGTGGTAAAAAAACATTGGATAATCTAACTGATGGTGATGCAGTAACAGGCATTGAACCAATTGTTGAGAGAAGCACAACAACAGACAGTGCTTCAGTTTCAGATTTAAGTACTGTTTTAGAAGATGGAAATGAGTTATTCACTTATATTTCATTTGACATTGATGAAGACTCTCCGGTTTGTGTTGAACACCTGTTTTCGATTATTAAAGATGGCAGAATTAAAGTTTCATATGATAGTGAATCATTTATAGGTTTCTATGATTTGGCAGGCATTATTAAACCTAAAGAAGATACAACTTTGAGAAATCGGGGAACTATAACTGTTAGAAATAATGGTGTCGGTGTTGGAAAATTATATATTTATCGTGAAAATAGGGTTTTAACTCCGAACCACACAACAGTAGGGTATATTGTAAACGGTATGGAGATTATTGATATAGCTAAAGAAAATGATTTCATCACAGTCAAATCCGAAAAACAAAGATTGATGCTATTAAATAAAACTCAAAAAGAGGCAACTGAGATGCTGTCTGAAGTGGGTGTTGAACATTTAATTGACGGATTAGTTGATGATGATGCGATAATTGTCGAACAAACTCCAAAGCATACAATCGATATCTTAAAAGAAGGACAAGTTATAACTAAATCAGTTAAAAAAGAAGATTTATGTACAATTAAATTTGTAGATAATGCGCCAAGGTCTGTAAGATACTTCAAATATATTTCAGGACTTTTAGAAGAGCCTGTGGGTAAAATTAATGTTCATTTTGCAGTGCCTGGAATGCACATTGTTATTTTTGAAGGGGATAATAAGCTTGCAAAAGGTTTAATTCCTGAAAATAATCCTGTTGATGAAGTTATCAGAGGTCAAGTAGGTATTACTAACATGGCTTCAAAAAATGCGGGTTTAATTGGTATTAGATTTGAGGATAACATCGAGTTTGGTCCAACTGCAGAAAGTTTTGAAGCGACTAATATAATTGGAGATATTACTTCTGATTATGAACATCTTGAAAAATTAAAAGAGGGAGTTGTAGTTTATGTCACAGAATCTAACCATGAGTCCTGATTTAGGTACAGAAGATTGGGATCCTGATGTAATTACTCGTATGATTTTTATTGGGCCTGGAGCTCATGTAAGTGAACAGGAAATTGTAACCGCATTTCACATGCTTGATTTGCCGCTTACTATAAAAAATACTTGTTATGGGTCTATGATAAGTGGAAAAAGTGAAGATGTTTACAAGGCTGTTGAAGAGATCAGAAAACTTGATCCAAATCACATTTTCACAAAAGAGAGAGGATTTGCTCCAGGTGATCCTAGACGTTGCAGAGGTCATAGATTCGGTCCTAGGGAAGGTTTCCATCAAATGGAAAAAGAGTACAGAATACTTGGTTTTGTTGCCAATGCATTGGAAGAACGTAAAGATGTTAAAATTGAACCTAAAAAACCGGTTTCTGTTGATGAATTTGAAAAAATCATGAATGAATGTTTAGATAAAAAAGAATAGGTGAAAA
>NZ_CAMJUE010000101.1 GCF_946408925.1 uncultured Methanobrevibacter sp. | reverse complement strand
TTTCCTTCATTTGCCACTTCAAATGGATCAATGCCCAGCATTTCAGACACTGCATGAACTTCCTCTTTTATTGGAATCGCTTCCTGTTCGAGAACAACACCAACACCGGCTTTTGAAGCCATTTCATTAATGGCATTTGCAAAACCTCCACGTGTTGGGTCTTTCATTGCAGTGACTCCACCTATCTCCAAAGCTTTATGAATAATATTCCACATAGGAGCAACATCTGATTTCAAATCAGTGTCAAAACCAAATCCTTCCCTAAATGACATTAAACTCATTCCATGATCTCCCAAGCTTCCGGTGACAATGATTTTATCGCCCACTTCAAGACCTGAATCACGAACCACTTCACCTTTTTTAGCTATACCTATCCCTGTTGTTACCATAACAATACCGTCAAGCTTATCCTGAGGCATTACCTTAGTATCTCCAGTGATTACAGCAACATCAACTTCCTCACAGGTTTCATTCAAGGATTTAATGATTTTATCCAAATCCTCAATTGGAAATCCTTCTTGCATAATGATTGCATTTGAAATAGCTAATGGTTTAGCACCCATCACAGAAACATCATTAATTGTACCGGCCGCTGATATTCTTCCAATATCTCCTCCAGGGAAAAATAACGGGTCAATTGTGTGACCATCAGTAGTCATAACAATTTCATAATCATCCATTGGGATAGAGGCCCCATCATCCAGAGCATCTAAACTAATACCACCATTAACACTTTTTTTAGTGATATTATCTAAAATTGTGCTGGAAATTAAATTAGCCATAACTTCACCACCAGCACCATGATTCATATTAATTTTATCGTCTGACATTTTATCTCCTAAAATTGAAATAACTTAATGAAATATTATTTGTAAAAACAAGTATATTAAAATTATGAAAAAAATTGAAATAAAAAAAAGAGAATTTAAATATAAAATATATTTAAATTAAAATTCCGTTGATAACACCGTCTTGACCCGGTCTGGATGTTACTTTAGCATTACCTTCAGGAGTTTCTACGATAGCACCTTTGGTAATGATGTTCCTTCTTACGTAGTTAGGGTTAGCGGAGTTTTCAATTACACCTAAAATGTCAACTACCTGGGTTTTACCGTTGGAGTCAGTTACATTGATTTTGTTAGCGGTAGCTAACCTGAGTTTTTCGTTTCCGCCACGGGTTCTTATTTTTCTTAATCTTTTTTCATCTAACCTGGTTTCAGCAGGGTCTCTTCCTAATTCTGATTTCCTTTTTCCACGGTTTGCAACATTTCTTGCACCGGATGGACTTCTAGTTGATTTTCCTTGAGAAATTGCCATTATTTCACCTAATAAATATAATATATAATATAATAATCGCTGTCTTAAAGTCTCTTTTCAATCAAACCATCGGCAAGATAAATGATGGCCTAATTTTTGAGAGCAAAAAAGAGCCTTAAAGAATAATGATAATTAAATATTACTTTATCATTATATATAAATGTTTTATTTTTAAGGCAAAAAATAGGAAAAATTACTTTTTATTTTTTAAAATAAATTCATCAATTAACTTGTCAAATTCTTCTTCAGTCAAATTCTCATCAGAGGCCGCATCAAGAATTTTTTGAATGTCCTCATCAGATACATCATCACCCAACAATTCAATCAATACTTCCTTTAAATCATCATCGTCAATATATGCCTCGCCGTTGGAAGCAATAACTTGAGAATTGCCTTCATCATCAAGGGTATAATATGGTATTTCTTTTGCCATTCTAATTAGTCCTCGTCATCATATGGAAATTCATAATAAACTACATTATACGGATCATCATCAAACTGCCATTCATTTGGCTCCTCTACAACATCACCATCATCATCTAACATATCCTCATCAAAATCTTCTGCGCCTTCAACCTGAATAACAATGTTTACATCTTCACTTAATTCATCCAAATCAATTCCCAGTTCATCCAAGTCTATTTCAAGTTCCCCATCTTTTACAGCTTCCTCAGGAACTACAATAACTATCTCGTCAGCAGAATTAACATTAATTTTTTCGTTATCCATATTATCACTATTTTTAATAATTATTATAACTATTAAAATTAACTCATATTTAAATTTAACAAAAAAAATAAAAAAAGAAAGTAATTAGATATTACAGTCAAACAAACAGTTAATGTTTGGAATTCCCAATTTGTTTTCACAAGTGATGGAACAGATTCTAGAATTTTCAATGCACATGTCAAAATTCAAGCAGATTCCATCACAGTTGATGCTGATTTTAACATCTGCACTTTCCAAAGTTTCTTTGGAAGTGTTAAAAACTTTTGAAGCATTTGGAACAAAAATTGAAGTTGGCATGTTTGAGCTGTTTATTCCCAAATAAACACCTTCAGAAATTCCATAATCCGCCACGTACCCGTATTCGCCGTCCACCTTACCTACAAAGGTATCATTTATTTCATCATAACTTGAGATTAATCTTTTTTGCATTTTATCAAACCTCACAAATACTATATCTCATATGATATTTAAATAAAGTCGGAGAGCATTTGAAAATCAATATAAAGAATTTTAAAGATAAATTTTACAATATCAAGACAAGAAAATTGATATCGTATTGTAAAATTGTTTTAGAAAACTATTATAACTACAAGAAATATACTTTTAATTGGTGTCAAAATGGTTCAGGAAACAAAAGAACAATTGGAACTTGAAGCTGAAATCAAACAGCAAGCCCATAAATTCTTGCAATACCTAAATTCAACCCTTCCGGAAAGTATGGAACTTGAATATGAAGGGTTTTACAGAAGAGGATTTTTTGTAAGTAAAAAAAGATATGCTGTAATTGAAGATGGGGAAATTATAGCTAAGGGCCTGGAGCTTGTCAGAAGAGACTGGGCACCAATTGTAAAAAATACCCAAGAAGCAATATTGATGGCGATATTGAAAGAAGGAAATTCTGATAAAGCCATCCAAGAAGTTAAAAAAGTTTTTAAAAGACTTAAAAAGGGCGATGTTGAGAGAAAAGAACTCGTCATTCATACCCAAATCACCAAACCCCTTGACCAATACAAACAGGTGGGACCCCATGTAGTGGCCGCAAGAAGGATTGAGGAGCATGGGATTAAAGTATCCCGAGGAACCATCATTCAGTACATTATCGTAAAAGGAAAAGGATCCATCAGTCAAAGAGCAATTCCTTATGAATACAGCGAAGGATATGAATATGACAAAGACTACTACATAAACAATCAGATGATTCCCGCAATGGAGAGAATAATGTATGCATTCGGATACTCTAAAAAAGAACTGGAAGACCTCGCAAAAGGTGAAGTTCAGCAAAGTTTAGATGCATATTTCTGAAAAAATTTAAATATTTTTAACAATATATTAAAAATCATATGATTAAAAATGATGATGACCGTGTTGTATTTTTTGATGTAGATGGTACATTACTTGATACATCAGACTTTGCTGAAACCGCAAGAAAAGCAGCAATAGGCCTGATGGTGGACAATGGATTACCTCTTGACAAAGATGAGGCATATGGTGTTTTAAAAACAATTATCCGTGAAAAAGGCTCAAATTATGGTAAACATTTTAATGTATTGACACAGGTTGTTTTAGGTCATGAAGACCCGATGCTTGTCGCACTTGGAATGATTACCTACCATAACGTTAAGATGGCTCTTTTAAGACCGTTTCCAGAAACAATCGGAACATTAATTTATCTTAAAAGTCAGGGATACCGTTTGGCAGTTATTTCAAACGGATTAACCATAAAACAATGGGAAAAACTTGTTAGACTAAATATCCACTCATTTTTCGATGAAGTCATCACCTCCGAAGAGGTAGGTAAAAATAAACCAAATAAATTGATTTATGATGTAGCACTTAGAAAAATGAAAGGAAACCCTGAAAGATCAGTGATGATTGGAAATAAATTTAAAGAAGATGCATTAGGTGCAGTTAATGCGGGAATGAGTGCAATTCTTCTGAATGCAGATGTTACTGAAGAAGACAGGGAATACATTAAACGGGAAAAACTAGACATAAACCTTATTGACAACATTGGTGATGTGAATACATTATTATAAATCACCAAATTTTTACTATTTTTTCTAAAAAGAAATTAAAAAATTAAAATTCAATTTCCAATGTTACCGGACAGTGGTCGGAACCGTAAATATCAGACAATATCTCTGCGGATTTTACATTATCCTTTATTTCCTCATTGACATAGAAATAATCAAGTCTCCAACCTGCATTCCGATCACGGGCTTTTGTACGGTAGCTCCACCATGTGAAATTGTTCTCGCCTTCATCGAACATTCTGAAAGTGTCAATGAAACCTGCCTTTTCAAGTTCATCAAGCCATGCGCGTTCTTCAGGAAGGTAACCAGATTTTCCTTCACAGTTTTTAGGATTGTAAACATCAATCGGATGGTGAGCAATATTATAGTCGCCGGTGATTACAATATTCTCCCCATTGCTTTTCAACTCAACCAACTGTTCAAGCAGCGCATTGCAGAAGTCCACTTTAAAATCCAATCGTTTTGCATTCATGCCGCTGTTTGGAAAGTATATATTGTACAGATAGAAATCAGGATATCTGATTCTTAAAACTCTTCCCTCCTTGTCGAGTTCATCAACTCCCAATCCTTTAACGACTTCCACAGGCTCTATTTTTGAGTATGTTCCAACCCCGCTGTATCCTTTCTTTTCAGCTTCGTTGAATGCCTGATGAAATCCGTCAACGTCAGCTAATTTCTTAGGAATTTTATCCGGGGTTGCTCTCACTTCCTGAAAGTTGATAATATCCGCATCAGTATTGTCAAACCAGCTCCAAAATTCATCTTTTTTTGAAACCGCCCTAATCCCATTCACATTCCATGAAACCAGCTTAATTGACATTATAATCTAACTCCCTTATCAAGAGGCACTTCACG
>NZ_CAMJUE010000100.1 GCF_946408925.1 uncultured Methanobrevibacter sp. | reverse complement strand
CCATTCTCTTAGGATTCAACCCAATGACTCCTGGTGTAGAAGGAAAAATCGAAATCTGGGAAACTGGTGGAGCAGTTATCGATCAAGGTATTCTTGAAATGGCTGACGAATGTGGAATTACCAAACCATGGATGGATGTAGCTGTAACTCCATTAGGTCAAGGTGCAGGACCTGCTGTAAGAACCGCTTACGCAGTAAAAGCTAAATGGGGATACCCAGTAGGATCTGGTATTCACAACGTTCCATCCGCATGGGACTGGTTAAGAGGATACAAAAAAGAACACAAAGAAGCATGGCCTGTCTGTGATATAGGTTCCAACATTGTTCAACAAATGGCTGGAGGAGACTTCGTTCTCTTTGGACCTATCGAAAACGCAAGACTTGCTTTCCCTGCATGTGGTATGGCTGATATTATGATTGCTGAAGCAGCAAAAGATATCGGTACCGAACCTGTAGAAGACCACCCAATTAACAAATTATTATAAACAAGAAGGGTCCCGATTAGATGATTAATTTCATCTAATCTTTTTTTTTAAATTTTTTTCACTACTTTTTTTCAAGAATTTTTTAAAAAAATATATATTATTTTAAAAAGAGATTATTAATTAACTTTATATATTGGAGAGGTTATGATAATGTCTTTTTTAAGTAGAATTTTCAATAAAGGTCCTAAACCTATCATCGCTCATTCTAAAGAAGGCAATTTAGCAACTTTAAGAGCTCAAAGGGCAGGTCCTGCAAGTCCTGGCGCTGTTCAAAAGCCAGATACTTTTTATGTAACTGCTTCTGTTGAATTAGGTAACACCACTACAAAATCAATTGTAATGGCTACCAATTTAAACACAAGTGAATCATATTTATTAAACAAAACAGTTAAAATGACCAGGGACATTCGTCCGCCAAAAGCTAATGAGGAAGTTTTCGGTAAGACCGTTTGGGGTATTGAACTTTCCAAAGAGGCCGTAACAGAACTTATCAGAGATACTGTTCTTGAATCTTTAAGAAAATGTCAAGTGGATAAGGATGAGGATTTGGATTTTGTTGTGAGATCCACCGGGGTAACTGCAGGTTTTGCAACAGCTGAAGAGGCAGGCCAGCTTATTATTGCTCTTGCTGACGGCTGTCTTGAAGCGGACATCCCTCCAAGGAAAATGTCTCCTGCAATGAGTATTTCCCAACTTCCTGAAAGACTGCAGAAACATTCACTTTTGGAAAACATTCTGTTTGACGGTGCTGTTGTTAGTGTAGTTCCTCCTGAAGGTAAGGAAACTGTTGCAAATGAGATGGAAGGGGAACTTGTTACTGCCGGAATCAAGTTAGGTGCCAAATGGACTGATGTGGATTACAGAAACCCTTGTGTTTCACTGGATTTCGGTTCCACTCTCGCGGGACGTATAGTTAATGACAATGAACCTTACGCTAATACTGTAGGTAACTTCTTAGGTCTTGCAGGTGTTGTAAGCGATTCTTTAGCCAGGGGTTCCGGAAAAATTGACAAGAAAAATGGTGCCGCATTAGACTTGTATGATGAAAAGGCAATCAAAAAGGCTGATAAGAAAAAAGCTGAAGCAAATGCACTTGAGGCTCATAAACTGATTAACATTACAAAAGTTCCAATGGATGTTGAAAGATTTGGTACTGTGCCTGTCAATCCTGAGGCTGCCGCTAATGCTGGAACAACATTGATCGGTTGTGATGTCGGTTTCAATGGTGATAAATTACCTGAATTGATGGAATTGGGTGCACAGTTCTATGATGCTGACGGTCTTCCAACTCTGCTTTCAACCCTTGACTATGTAAGTACCAATATCGTAAAAAGGGTTTTGGATGTTGCATTTAAAGAAAATGTCATCGTTCCGGGTTCTGCTTTAGGTATTACAGGCAGGGCAGGTATTACCGGACGAAAACCTGAACTTATTTTGGAAGCTGTTCAGGATAAGTTTGAAAACGTCGTTTTTGTTGAAGATGGTCTTGCTTTAGGTTCTGCTATCATGGCTCGTTGTATGAATTCAATGGGAACACCTAAAGTGCCTATTGGTGGTAAACAGGGTGGAAGATGCATCCTTAAGGACCGTATGAAAATGGCCGGCGGCAAATTCGCTTAATCATTTTTTGTGGTTTATCATGATTTATGCAATTTTGATGGCAGGAGGTATGGGAACCCGACTAAATGTTTCCGTCGAAAAGCCTCTTTTCAAATTACATGATAAACCTTTAATCAAATTTGTGCTTGATAACTTAAAATCATCTAAATTGGTGGATGGAATCGTTATTGCAGTCAGTCCAAACACTGCTGAAACAACAAAATATTTGAAATCACTAAAAGGGGATTTTAAAATATTGGACACATCCGGTGAGGATTATCTTAAGGATCTATCATATATCCTGGATTATTTTGAAAAACAATCCAAAAAGGATGTATTACTTTTTATAAATGCGGACTTGCCTTTTATTTCTTCTAAAACTATTGATGAAGTTCTGGAGATTTACCTGAAATCCGATAAGGATGCGCTCTCAGTTGTCGTTCCGGTGGAGGTTTTTGAAGGTTTGGGATTGGATTATTCATATGAGTATAATGGATGTGTGCCTTCTGGGTTAAACATATTGAGAAGCGAAAACATCATTCAGGATGAAAAGCAACTGGTACTTAAAAAGGTTGAACTTGCATTAAACATTAATACAATTCCGGATAGTGAAATTGCAAAAAAATTATATCATAAATATTATCTTTAAATATAATGAAGTTATAATATTATATAAGTAAAATTATTTTTATCAGGTGATTTAATGGAAAATAAACAAGTTCCTAAAAGAGAAGAAAAATTATGGAGTGAAATCAAAAACTATCAAGTAGCTACCAACAATGCACGTATTCTCGGAGTTTTGGATGAATTAATCATCAATGAAAAAACCGGTAAAATCGTTGATATTGCTATTAGGATAGAAAGTGATCGTAATATTCATGTAAAAGGCGCTAAAAGAAATGGAGACTTATTGTTAGTTCCTTTCGCTAAAGTAGAAAAAGTTGGCGAATTTATTATTGTAACTGAATAATTTCAGTTATACTCTTTTTAATTTTTTTTTTTTAATTACTGTTAACTATTTATATTTTTAAAATTATATTTATATTAGTATAATAAATTCATATTTATTCATAAAAAGGTGATTATATGTTACTTGAAATAGAAAATTTGGCTGTTGAAGTGGCCGGAAAAAGAGTTTTAAAGAACATTAATCTTTCAATTGCTGAAGGAGAAACTCATGTTCTTTTAGGGCCTAATGGTGCTGGAAAAAGTACTTTATTTTTAACCATATTAGGTTTTCCACAATATGAAGTAGTTCAAGGTTCTATTAAATTTAAAGGTCAGGACATTACTGGATTAACCACTGCTGAAAGGGTTCAGCTTGGTATTGGTGTAAGTTTCCAGTCTCCTCCTTCAATCAGGGGAGTCAGTGTAAGGGACCTGCTTAAAATCGAATCCCATCAGGATATGGATGAGGAATTGAATCCTAGAATGCTGGAACTGGCTGAACAGCTCAAGTTCAGTGATGAATTTTTAGACAGAGATGTCAACTACGGATTCTCCGGTGGGGAAGTGAAACGTTCTGAAATTTTACAGCTTCTTGCTCAAATGCCTGATTTCACAATGTTTGACGAACCGGATTCCGGTGTGGATATTGAAAATGTTGAATTGCTTGCTTCTGAAATAGGAACTTTGCTTGATAAGGATAAACCTCAAGGTTCCAGGAAAAGAAGCGGTCTTTTAATTACTCACTTAGGTTATATTTTAAACTTTGTAAGTGCTGATAAGGCACATGTTTTAATGAACGGTGTGATTTCCTGTTCCGGAAATCCGACTGAAATTCTTGAAGATATTAGAAAAAATGGTTTTAATGGATGTGTTGAGTGTGCGCAATGTTTATGAGGATGCTGAAAGGGCAAAAGATAAAAAAGCACCAATTGGTGCAGATGTAACCATTGAAAACTTTACAGATGAAACTCTTAATGCTTTAGATATGATTGATGATTTGGACGATTTAAACAAACAGACCAAAAATGATTTATTGAAAGTTGGTGTGGATACTGATGAAAAGAATCGTTCAGGGTCATTTTTACAGGTGGACCAAAGTAATATTTTCACCAACAATTCCATGTCCAACTCTGTTGAGGTAATGAATATCGGTGTGGCATTGGATAAGTACAAATGGCTTGAAGACTACATATGGAATGTGGTAAAACCTGATGCTGACAAATATACTGCAAAAACCGCTTTGCGTGAAAAGGAAGATGGAATCAACAGCGGTTACTTTGTAAGATCCCTTCCGGGCACCCGGGAAGTCATGCCGGTTCAGGCATGCATGTTCATCGGTGAGGAAGGAATCATGCAAACAGCACATAATGTCATTATAGCTGAAGAAAACTCTGAATTGCATTTGATTACAGGATGCGCAACCGGAGATGACATATCCTCAGCAATGCACGTTGGTGTTTCTGAAATGTATCTCAAACCTGGTGCGAAAATCACTTTTACAATGGTTCACAACTGGGCTGAACAGGTTGAGGTCCGTCCAAGAACCGGTGTCAAACTGATGGACAATTCAACTTATATCAACAATTACATTTTAACAAGTCCTGTAAGTACTTTACAGTCTTATCCTACTGCTTACTGTGATGGTAAAAATTCAAGGGCAATTTTCCAAAGTATTCAGGGTGGTAAAAAAGATTCACTCATTGATGTGGGATCAAGAGTTTTGCTTAATGCCGAAGGCGCTCGTGGAGAGGTAATCTCAAGAGCTGTTTCACAGGATGAGTCCAAAATCTATTCAAGGGGACACTTGGCAGGTACTGTACCTGGTGTTAAAGGACACCTTGAATGTCACGGATTGGTTTTAGACGACAACAGTTTCATTTATGCCGTGCCTGAATTGGAAGCAAGTTCCGCTAACCTGGAAATGTCTCACGAGGCAGCAGTGGGTAAAATATCTGAAGATGAGATTAATTACTTGACTTCTCGTGGAATAACTGAAGAGGATGCGGAATCCATGATTGTTAGAGGATTTTTAAACATGGATATTACTGGCCTTCCTGATGAAT
>NZ_CAMJUE010000099.1 GCF_946408925.1 uncultured Methanobrevibacter sp. | reverse complement strand
TCGTCTTCCATTAAATAACCTCCATTTATAGAGCGAACCTACGAGACGTAAAATATAGATTCGAATGTTTTGAATTTCAAAACACAGTTCTTTTCAACAGTTATAAACTTAGCATGCTAGCTAAGAGTGCAATAAATATCAGTCTAACAAGTATTTTTAAAATATCAAAAAAATATAGTTAAAAACTAATAAACGCCGAGACTGGGATTTGAACCCAGGAGGGCTGAACGCCCACGAGATTTCCAGTCTCGCGCCTTACCAGGCTAGACTATCTCGGCATTAAAATAGTTAGCAATACTTGCAATCATATTGTCTAGAATAATATGATAATATAAATTATAAACTTTAACCTATATAAAGGTTTTGTTAAAAATTAAATTTTAATAAAAAAATGATTCCACACTACAAATATATTTTTCATCATTGATAAATTCAAAAGATAAATTATATTTATATATAAATGATATTATTATTTAGGTGATTAAATGGATATCCTTTTAAATGCAATAATCGTGATTCTAGTTATTATTATAATAATAACAATAATTCACATGTACAACAACTTAGTTAAACTTAGAAATAGTGTAAAAAACAGTTATGCTCAAATTGACGTTCAACTAAAAAGAAGAAATGACCTGATACCTAATCTTGTAGAAACCGTGAAAGGTTATGCAGGACATGAAAAAAGTGTCTTAGAAGAAGTGACCCAAGCAAGAACAGGAGTCATGAATGCAACAGACATTGAAGAGACAAGTGCCGCTGACAACCAACTGACCGGCGCATTAAAAACATTGTTTGCAGTTGCTGAAAACTATCCTGACCTAAAAGCCAACAGCAATTTCCAACAATTGCAATCCGAATTAAGCGAGACTGAAGACAAAATATCTTATGCAAGACAATTCTACAATGATGTCGTCTTAAAATACAATAATACTTGCCAACAATTCCCAAGCAGCATACTGGCAAGAATGTTCGGATTTAACGAAGAGACATATTTCCAAACTCCTGAAGCGGAAACCGCCGTACCGGAAGTGAAATTTGACTAGGTGAATTATATGAATGTTAAAAACACATTTATTATAATTCTACTTTTTTTATTATTATTTGCAACATTAACCACAGTTTCAGCGGATGATGACCGAAGCTACAAAATTGATCATGCCTTCATTGACCTTGATATTGGAAGTAATGGTATGCTTCATGTAGATGAAAGATATGATTACTCATTTGATGGTAAATTCAACGGAGTTTACCGGGACATTCCCCTAAAAGCAGGAGAAAGCATTGAAAACATTAAAGTGTATGTTGAAGGAGCATATTGCAAATATACAGAAAGCGATGATAACGGACAGAAACATCTGAAAATCTATTTATATTCGGATGCAGCACATACCAAAGGAATCCGAGACTGTGATGTGAGCGTTTATATAAGCTATGATATGAAAAATGTTGTTACCCTTTTCAATGATGTTGGAGGACTCCAGTATAAACTCTGGGGCGAAGAATGGGATGTTGGAGTTGGAGATATTGAAATTACAGTGACACTGCCTGGAAAAACCGGAAACGAATACTTCCTAAACCCGCAGGAATTCAACCAAACAAGCACATTAAATGGAAATACAATTACTGCCAAAACCACATCCATCCCAAAAGGGGACTTCTATGAACTGCTGGTACTGATGCCTGTAAGCGATTTCAGCAATGCAACATATGCAAAAAATGTTGATTCGAACGGGCGGGAAATGATAATGAAAAACCTTAATGACAGCGTTAACGGACGAAACTTCTGGAACACAGCATACCTCATTTTAGGATTGCTGTCCATTTTAAGTCCGGTCATTGCAATATTCACATATATCAGATACGGCAGAGAACCGAAGGTCAACTATGAGGGAATATACGAAAGGGAACTTCCAACCAACGATCCGCCTGAAGTTGTAAATGCTGTTTATGCAACAGGAGATGTTGGATCACCAAATATGGACGGATTTGAATCAGCAATCCTGAACTTAATTGACAAAAAGGTTTTGAAAATAGAAAAAGTAGCTGATGAAAATACTGAAACAAACGACCTGCATGTTAAATTTAGCGGAGACACAAGCGGACTCAAATCAAATGAAAAACATGTTTATGACATATTACACAGATTTGCAAGTGGAGATACACTGAACCTGTCAAGCCTGAATACCCGTTTGTCTTCCGAATCCAATGCAGAATGGTTTATGGACGAATACAACAATTGGCGTGAGAACATTAAAAATGAAGTGAAACCTAAAGTTGAAGAGGAATTTGACGACACAGGCACTGTAATTATTTCCTGCCTCAGCATTGGAGGAATAGTAATCGGCGTCATTATGACAGTTTTAGGATTCTGGACTGAATTAAATAGCGGATTGTATTCCATTGCCGGAGGAATATTCCTAATCATTTTTTCGGTTTTAATACTTAAGCTTGATGATGATAAGTTTGGAAGATGGACTCCAAAAGGTCGTGAGAACTATCTGAAATGGAAAAACTTCAGGAAATTTTTAAAAGACAACAGTTTAATTAACGAACACCCTCCAGAATCAATAGTTATCTGGAGAAAGTACCTGATATATGGCGCAGCTCTTGGAGTAGCCGACAAGGTTTATGAAAACATGAAACTGCAAGAGATTAACACAAGCTACTATGATGATGACATATTCCTATACCACCACTACGGAGGATACTACATGATGCACCATGCATTCATGACCGGACAAACAACAGTCAGTTCATCATCAGACTCCGGAGGCTTTGGAGGCCTTGGAGGAGGATCAGGTGGCGGAGGCGGAGGGGCATTCTAGCTTCTCCCCATATTATTTTTTTTAGAAAAAAAGAAAAATTTGAAATTATTTCCAAAATCTTGGATAAGTATCAGGTTTCATCAATACCTTGTTAACATTAACTGCAAAACCACCATCAGCTTCCAAAATCTCATTAGAAGTCAGCAAAGAATTTCCTGCACCAACCAATTCACCTTTAAGTGTCTGAATGGCTACAATATCATTCTTCTGAATATTATCTGCCAACTCAACAATTCCACCGTTTGCAAGGTCCGCACCATGGCAAACCGCATCCACTGCCGAATCCTTAATGATTACTTTCGGCAAATAATCTGCAGCCCTTTCCATTGGCATGATTGCATCTCTAAGGAATGATTCATCACCGTCTTCCTTCCAGAAGTGGTATGCATCAGTCACATCCTGTAAAGTCACAAGATTGTTTTTTTCGTTGAATGAACCTACCTGAGTTCTTCTAAGCTCTGCCATATGTGCTCCAACACCCAATGCTTCACCGATATTGTGACAATAGGTTCTGACATAAGTTCCTGCTTCACAACCTATTCTGAATAATACATCACGACCTTCTATTTCATAGATTGTGGAATAATAGATATTACGTGTTCTCATTTCACGTTTTACTGCAGATTTAACCGGAGGCAATTGGAAAATTTTACCTGTAAACTCGGAAAAAACCTCACGAATCTTATCCTCATCCACATCCTGATGGAATGTTAAAAGACAGACATATTCCTTTGGAGCAGTCAACAACAATTGTATCGCACGAGTGGCATCATTCAATCCAACTGGCAGAATACCAGTGACTTTTGGATCTAATGTTCCACCATGCCCTGATTTTTCCAAATTTAAAATACGTTTAACCCAAGAGTCAATTTCATGAGATGTCGGTCCTGAAGGTTTATCTAGATTAATAACTCCTTTAGAAATATATTCTTCAATTGGTCTGTCTTCAGGTCTGCAGCCAAATTCGGGAGAAGAAAAACTTTCAGATTTTTTAACCATATTAAATTTCATGAAAAATCCCTTTTATAAAAAATAGTAAATAAAAAAAGTTTATGAATAATTAGTAATTATTCATTTAAATTTATAAGTCAGCTAAAGCTGCTTTAATAGAGTCTATGTCACCGGAAACGTCGATGGAATCTTCAGTTGGTTCTAAGTGAGCAATGTTACATCTTCTGTTTTTAACTGCTTCACCAACAACTTCTACAAAGTTTTCATCGATAATTTCAACGATTGCACATTTTTCGCCAGCTTCTCTACCAGCGATTTTAACACATACTCTACCTACTTCGATTGATGCCATTTATATCACCTTTAATGTTTGAATAATGATTTCTGATACATTTTCAGGATTGAAAGTATCAGTGTTTATAATTATGTCATAGATATCCATATTAGAAATGTCTATATTATGAATTTCCATGTATCTTAAGGCTTCGCTTTCCTCTCGAGTAATAACTTCCTCTTTTGCTACTTCCGCAGTTTTATCTTCCCTTTCAGCTATCCGTTTAGATCGAACATCAAATGGAGTTACTAACCATACTCTTAAATCGGCATTATCAACAAAGAATGCTGATAATCTACCTTCAACTATAAGGTTTTCTGCTTCACTAGCCTTTTGAGCTTGCCTTTTGTCAATTTCTTTATCAATATCATCATTACCTTCAGCAAATTCACTAAACTCAAGAACACTCATACCCCTTTCAGCAGCCATTTCTCTGAATACAAATCCTGCAGAAATATATGGAATATCCAACTTTTCACTGAGCAATTCAGCAGTAGTTGTTGTTCCGGTTCCAGCCAATCCGCCGATAGTAATTATCATTATTTTCTAGCCTCGTTTTTGAAATGTTTACGGGCACAGCTTGAACATAAGTAACCACCAAATGGACGGTTAGGTCTTTTAGCTGTTTTTGATAATTTTCCAATTTCGTATGGACGTCCACGAGGAACTCCATGTAATACTTTACCACATTCAGCACAAACATGCTTAGATGGTTTTTTCTTTTTATATCTTAAAACATTTTCCCCACCGGGAGTGTTTTTATGAACTCTTTTATATGATCTTGATCTAAACCTATTTGCAGGCATTTAATCACCTTTAATAATTTTTAGTAAATAATTGTGTAATAGCGTATTCAAAATAGAATACTATAATATATCTTTTTCATTATTAATAAATGTATGGAAAAAGGGTTAATTTAGAACCCTTGTTTAAATCCTAAGAATTTTCTTAGTATCTGACTCATACCAAAAGTACAAATCATATACCATAATAACCATCCAATACCA
>NZ_CAMJUE010000098.1 GCF_946408925.1 uncultured Methanobrevibacter sp. | reverse complement strand
GAAACCAGCTTAATTGACATTATAATCTAACTCCCTTATCAAGAGGCACTTCACGCAGCCATTTGATGTCACTTTTGTATAACATACGGATGTCTTCCACATCGTATCTAATCATTGCAAGCCTTTCTATACCCATACCGAATGCCAGTGCAGGCTGGTTGATTCCTAACGGTTTTAGAACTTCCGGTCTGAACATTCCAGCTCCACCCAACTCAATCCAGCTTCCCTTCTCTTCAAGGTAAATCTCAGATTCAGTGGACAGGTATGTGTATGGGAAGTATGCAGGTCTGAATCTTACTTCAAAACCAAGCTTTTTATAGAATTCCTTCAAGGTGCCTAAAAGGTTTTGGTAACTGATTCCTTCACCACATACAAGTCCTTCGACCTGGTGGAATTCAGGCAAGTGCTTGTAGTCAAAAGTTTCTCTTCTGAATACTCTTCCAACTGAAAACATTTTCATTGGAGGCTCATGTTCAAAGAGGTGTTTTGTGGATATTCCTGTGGTGTGTGTTCTTAAAACACTTTGGCGTGCAATGTCTTCACTCCAATCGTATTGCCAACCTATTGATCCAGTGTCAGCACCTGTTTCATGAGTTTCGGCAGTTAGCTTTACCAAATCATCATCCGGCAAGTCACAGGTCAACGGATTTTTAAGATAAAAAGTGTCCTGCATTTCACGTGCGGCATGGTCCTGTGGCTGGAAGAGTGAATCAAAGTTCCAGAATGCGGATTCAACATATTCCCCATTGTCTTCCACAAATCCCATGTTCAGGAAAATTTCCCTTATCTCGTCAATGATTTCCCTTAACGGATGTTTTTTACCCGCAAATACAACAGGTGCTTCCGCATTGATGTCATATGGACGGTATTCCAAGCTTTTCCATTCACCTTCTTTTAGATGTTCATGTGTTAATTGGGTAGCCTGCTGTTTAATGGTAAATCCAACATTTAGTATTTCTTCACCTTTTGGTTGGACTTTAAATGAGTGTGAGGTTTCTTTTTTAATGTTTAAAATGTTTTTTCTGCCAGCCAGTTTTTTAAATCCATCCACCAAATCATCAGTGAAAAGTTTAACACCATCTGCATTCATTTTAAGATAATCGAGGACTTTTTCATCGACACCAACTTTATCTGCAAAATCCGCACCGATTTCAGTGATGTTTAAAACACCCTTGTCTATTTGAGCCCAGTTTTTACGGCGCAGCCATCCAAGTGCAATGTTTGCCTCTTTTTTATCCAATCCGGTTTCTGAAGACAAATCTTTCATGTGAATTTGTTTTTTCTCAGCAAGAGCCTTGAGTATTCTTCTTTCAGGAAGGCCGTGTTCAGCATATTCCAAACCGTCTTCAGTTAATGAATAGGTTTCCTGAACATCTTTATCAACTTCGATAATGTCTTTTGAAGCAAGTGACCCTGCAGCACTCATGACTGATTTAATATTCATCCCAGTTTTTTCGGCTATTTCTTCAGGGGTTGCTTCTGGATTAGCTTCCAGTTCTTTTAAAAGTTTCTTTTCGTAGATATGTAATTCTCTAATGGTTTTTTTAATATCCTCACTCATTTAAACACCATAATTTATAAATTAATAATATGTTAATATATGTTTAAATTGATTTATAAATATAGTGCTAAAATAACATTTTCCGTTTTTAACAAGGTTTAAAATATTTTAATTAATATATTTTTAACATGAAATGACATCATTTACCAAAAAGACACTTGTCTGAAAAAAAGTAATAATAACCTTAGATGTAAGGTTAAACTTGCCTTAATTATTCAATTGTCAATCTTTTGCCGAGTTCATATGATTTTTTCAAATCCTTTGGAAAACGAGTTTTTTCACTTTCTTCCTTAAGTTCAGCATCAAACATGTTATTGACATATGCGGAATAATGTTTGAACTGTTTGGTATCATATGCATACAGTGACACACATTCCCCGAAGATGTTTGTAAGGTATCCTCTCATAATCTTCAACTGATCCTCACCATTTAGATTAGCCCATTCTTCAGGAACATTCATTGTGTATATCATTGCGGTTTTTACCTGTTTTTTGATTTTGGATACTCTGTTGCCCTCTTCATCTATGAGATATGTGTCGGCTGCAAACAATAGCCTTTCAAGAAATGCCTGAGCGTATGAGGTGATTGACCCGTAATATATTGGAGAGCCCAGCACTATCGCATCGGCTTCAAGGCAGGTTTTTAGGATTTCCTTTAAATCATCCCTCCAGAAACATAAGGGGTTTTCAATGTTCTTTTTTAAATGACATGCAAAACAGCTCATGCATCCTTTAAAATCATAACTGTACAAGTCAATGTATTCAACATCGGCATTATTTGATTTGGCACCTTCAGCAACCTTTTTACATAACTGTGCCGTGTTTCCTCTTTTTCTCGGACTTGCATTAAGTACTACAACATTCATAGTGTAATTTATATTATTCATTGCTATTAAAATTTCACAATAATTTTTCAACTGTTTTATTCAATTCATTGACAATTATTTTAACACATTCCTCAGCTTCACTGTCCAACCTGAAAGGGTCTTTTGCAGATACTTCACAGTCACTTAAAATCTCATCAACTGCAATAGTGTCAGCCACATCAATTCCCTTGTTTTCCAAAATCCTGTTGACACATCCGTTTGGACAGCCGTTGACTGCAACTATAGGATGTTTTTTGAGCATTTCATTGTTTTTTCCTTCAATGTCTGCTGATGTGGATCCCATACAAATTGATATTATATTACTGTTCTGTTTTCTGCAGTCCCCTACCGCCACACGTGACACCAGACCGTTTGCACTCATGCCGTTGCATGGTGCCAAAGCAACTTTTTCAGCCATAATAACCATCTCTTCTTAATTTTAACTCGATTCCTCTTTTTTCACCACAGTCATTGAACAGCTGCTTTATATAATAATATTTATCAGCCAAATCCATATCCTTTGTTGACAAATCGGCCTTGTTTAAGATATCCTTCAAATCCTCAATGTCCAGTAGGTTGACTGCAAGACATAAGAATATCTCTTTATTTCCCACATCATAATTGTCTAAAAGTTCATCAAGAATCTGTTTTTTAACAGTCTGCTCCTCATGGTATTTATCAATGCCTATTTGTTTTGCCTTTTCGATGTCTTTTAATTGGTTTTTGTGAGTTATCAGTGAGTCATGCTTGTCAACACCATCATAGTGCCGGCAGGGATACTCCCCACATTCAAAGCAATAGCTTACATTTCCATGTTCCACACTGCACGGTGCAAATGGACAAACTGCAGCACAGTGACTGCCTGCCCGACATCCGGGACATGTTCCCTGAACAAAAGATGGGCATAAACTGCAATTTAAACCGCAAAGTGAAAACAACAGGTCTTTTCTTTTGAACTGCATATTATTTAATTGCCCTTTTTAGGATAAAAAACATTGCTTTTGAAAATGCTTTCTTGAATAGATTCATTTTGACTTCAGGTGAGAAATCCTGATTGATTAAATCAGTTTTTATCCAAAATTCTCTGTCCGCTTTTATAGGGTTTTTTGATAAAGCCATAGATCTCCATACATTATAAAAGACAATATCATTCAGTTTTGGCGAATGCAGTTTCCCTGATTTTAAATCATCTCTAAATTTTTGTGAAACCTTATTAATTTCATTGACTTCCAAGGTTTCCTTTCCCCCACATGCCATTGATATTTTATATACCTTATTCACTCCCCAATGCCTCAATGTTTCATCAATGTAGTTTGCCACCTTTTTGTGACCCGCCCCGGCTGTTGAAACCACAACCAGTGCCTTTTTTGTGAAGAATTCCGGGCGATGATAAAGATATGCCGTATGGTCAAAGAAGTTTTTTATAATCCCTGAAACATTCATTGCATATACAGGTGATCCGATTATTATACCGTCACTATCCCTTATTTTTTCAATAATCGGATGAATCTTATCGAAATGAGGGCAGTATTTTTCCCCGTTCATAATGCAGTTAAGACATCCTGTGCAAAATGGAATTTTTTCCTTTGCAAGATGTATCTCTTCAAATTCCCCATCCAAATTGCTTTTGGCCTGTTTTATTATTTTACAGGTATTTTTCTTTCTTGGCGAACCGTTGATAATTACATATTTCATATTTTCACCCGAGTTTTACAGAATCATATATCAGTTTCATGTGTCTTTGGGATTTGACTGCCAAATCCCTTAAAAATTTCTCATCGTCTTCAGGATAGTTGATTATGAAGTGCTCGTTTAAAAGGTACAGCCCATAATAATAGAATGATTCGGCAAGCTGTCTTGAATCTGCATTCCCGTCAATTAAATTATTATCCTTCATCAAATTGAACAGCAAAATCCAGCCGTTTATCGGGCCGTCAACCATTTCCTTTTTTATGAATTGCCTGATTTTTTCATTATGGTATGCTTCGACCAGAATTATTCTTGTTATATTCATCATGTTGGGTTTGGACAGTTTTAAAATGTATAAATCCAAACCTGCATTGTAGAAATACTCCAAACTGACATTCAGGTTCTCATTTGCCTGTGTTAGTGAAATCTTATCGCTTTTCATCTCTTCAATATAGAATTCAAGAATCGTGTTTAAAATTGATTCTTTACTCTTATAATGATTGTATATTGAGCTTTCCTTAATTCCAACTTCACGGGCGATTTGTCTTATGGATACTCCATCATAACCATATCTTGAGAACAAATCTATTGAAACGCTGAATATTTTTTCCTTATTATTCATAGTATCCAAACTAACAGTTGTTAGTTATAATTTGAATAGCATACAATATAAAACTAACGGTTGTTAGTTTAAAAGTTAAAAAATAAAAAATGATTATTTGAAATTGGATTTCAAATAACTTACAAAAATGGATGCTGCAGTCAAATCAGCAGTTGTTCCGGGATTATATTTATTCTTGAATAAGTAATCATCAAATTCAGATACCCTGTCCATGAAATCATCGGAATCCTTCATTTTAAGAAGGTCCCTGGTCATCAAGGATATCTTCAATGCCTCATCATCACCGTATTTTCTTGAAATCAGGGTATCCGGGACATGAGACAAAATGGTTAAAAATGTTAAAAGACATGCTTCGTTTTTGGTTTTACTCTCTTTCAGCTCATGATATGCAGGAAAACCAATCTCAAAGACAGCAGGCATGTCTGAAGTCATTTCACGTGCAAGCATATCCCATGGAGCTGAAATCTTTAAAACATCATACATTGTCTG
>NZ_CAMJUE010000097.1 GCF_946408925.1 uncultured Methanobrevibacter sp. | reverse complement strand
ACATGATTGTCCCATGTAATGTTCAGGTTCCAGAAATCCTCGGGGGTGATTGTTTCTTTGCAGTATTCATCAAGGAAAGATTTGTCAAATGTTAGCTGGCAATCATGCTTATTAGCAATGTTGGTGATGAATGCAATTTGCCGTGATACGGTATCGGGTCTTGTTTGCTCATTTTCTTCCCACTTGCCGCTTGCAACACCCATATTGTGTGAAAGAGACAATAAATCATCTAAACAATTATTCATATATAAACACGCCTCATTGTATTAATTATAAGTCGGTCCAAACCCTGATTATAATATTGTCAAAGAAGTATTAAATAATTTTGCAAAAACAAATTATTGGCAGGTTTTTCATTAAAAGATTCAGGGTATTGACTATTTTTTGGAGTCATTAGAAATCCAATTGCTCGGCAAGGCAGATGTTGCAAACCGCATTGGGTGTGTCGATGTTTGCATCCCTGACCGGACAGTAGAATTTGCCATGTTTTTCCTCAACTTTCAAAGACCCCGGAAACGGTGTGCCCACAGGATGTATTGACTCTTCTAAGATGAATGTGGCATAAAGTGAACCCAGATAGAAAATCAGGGGTGTCTTGTTTTTTGATGTTTCAGTGGAATAATTTGCCTTAAGGCTTTCAACTGCATTTTTCAAATCATTCTTATCAATAGTTTTTTCATAATCGTTGCTGTCATTGGTGATGTCTCTAACGCGCATCAGAAATGATTCTATATATGATTTCTGACTGTCTTCACGGTAGCTTTCCTGAACATAGCGGTTCTCCTCCATAACCTGTGAAGTAAATTTCATCATATCGAATACCGAAACCGTTGCTGAGTGCTGTTTAAGTATTTGAAAGACGCTGTTGCCCGTTATTGTTTTGCTGTTGAGGAGCCCTTCCAAATCATCAAAGAGTTCCATTGTATAATCCGGCATATTTAATCCCAATTAAAATCCGAATGAATATCCTGCATTCTTACAGACGCAATACCTGCACAATGACCTTTCCTCTTTAATGCTCATGATTCTGCTTTTGCATTTGTACTCACCGTTTTCCAAAAAGACCTGATCTTTAATCGGGTCTTCTCCAACAGGATGCAATGGCCTTTTGGCCATAAGTGCAAGATAAAGTGAAATGTATTTTGTAAATTCCCTTGTCTCCTCATCGCCGCCAGCATAAGTGTTGAAGTAGTAGTCAATGTCATCTTTGATGTTTTCAACCACACCGTCCTTGATTTCATAGTCTTCAGAGATTTCCAAAGCGAAAATCTCGTCCCAT
Organism: uncultured Methanobrevibacter sp.; assembly: GCF_946408925.1. GTDB lineage: Archaea > Methanobacteriota > Methanobacteria > Methanobacteriales > Methanobacteriaceae > Methanocatella. The sequence goes on along the minus strand of NZ_CAMJUE010000097.1, from coordinate 4,110 downwards.
GCCTCTGAATTGTACTTGGCAAGGCTTTTGGTCAGTGGATCCTTGTATCTGTCGTCAGTCACCTTGTTTCTGAGATATTCAATGGGATAGTCCTTTAAATTTTCCTTTATTTCTGCGTGTAATTCTGTCGCTTTCATAAATTAAATTATGGTTTTTGACTAATATGTGATTTTCTATTGTAATGATGGAAGATTATGCAGAGGTAAAAAAAAATAAGTGGTTAGAGAATGATTCATTCCCTAACGTCTAACTTTCGCAGTTATTTTTACAGTGTGTTTAAGGTAAGTTGCCTGGTAGGTGACTTTTTTGCCGACTTTGAGTTTTTTAAGTACTTTGGATTTGATGGTTACTTTGGCAATACCTTTTTTGTTGGTTTTTGCAGTGTATTTTTTGCCTTTAAATTTGAATACTACTTTTTTGCCTTTTAAGGCTTTTTTGCCCTCTTTTAGAGTAGCGGTCAGTTTAAGTTTTTTGGCTGATCTTTTGACCTTGACCTTTTTGAGGGTGAGGACCTTTTTGATTTTAATATTGTTTGAAACTTTGACGCCTTTGTACTCTGCGGTTACCTTGTAGGTTTTTGGAAGGTAGTTTTTGGTGAATTTCACTGTAATGTAGCCGTTTTTGTCGGTTTTGAGTGTTTTTGCTTTTCCGTTTATTGTCACTTTAACTGCAACGTTTGCACCTGCAGGAGCGCCGTTGTCTCCTATTATGCGGAGCTTGTATTGGTAGTTTTTGCCGTAGTAGGTGTTTACGTTTTTGTTGCCTGTTATACGGGTGACTATTTTAAGTGCATTTGAGGTTATTTTGTTGTTGAACGGATTGATTAATGTAACAACGTATGTTCCCACTGCGAATTTTTGGTTGACGGTGATTAGACCTTTAGCGTCACTTACAACTGTGTATCTTTTACCATTGATGATAATTGGTACTGTTGCATTTGCTATTGGTCTGTTTAATTTGTCAACGATTGTTGCCTGGAAGTCTATGCCGCTGTTGTATCCGCGTGTCATGTCGTTTGCATGAATTTCAGAGTTGAGTAATGCATTGGTTGTGTTTTTGTCCTTAGGAGGATAGTTTTCGTCACCGGAATATGTTACATCAAACTCGTCGTCGTCTGTTAGGTTTTTGATATGGACTGTTGCGGTACCATTGATGATGGCTGCGGTGTAATTGCCTTTACCTTTGACTTTGACTGTTACGTTACCTGTTGCATTTTTAGGGAAATGGATGTTTAGTGTTGTGATGTCTCCGGTTTGGTTGGTTTCTATATCCATATCAAAGGCATCGTTTTTATCTACGGTCACATTTACAGTAGTGAATGCGGAGGTATAGTTTTCAGTCTCTTTATATGTTGCATTGATAACATATTCACCTGCTGAAAGGCCTTCAAATATTACAGTGGTTTCCACATTTGCTTTTAAGGTAACATTTTGTGTTTGACTGCCTATTTTTACAGTGTAATTACCGTCAACAGCTGCTATGATTATTACAACCACATCTTCAGGGTAGGTCACATTTGAAGTGTCAACAACAATTTGAGGAGTTATTTTGGTGACATTGAATGTTGCTGAATCTTCGGTTGCGATTATATTGTCATCACCTTTACCTTTAATATTGATTGTGTATTTGCCTGCGGCGAGACCAGGTAAAGTGATGCTTAAGTTCTGGGTATCCTGTCCATATGCAGTGGTATTGAATACAACGGTATTGTTTTGATTCAATACTTCGATGTAATAGCTGGTTGGATATTCGTCATGGAATATGACAACTACGTCATTTCCGTATGCCACATCGTCAATAGGGTAAATTTCGAGGTTTGATTTGACTTTATTGACTGTGAAATTGGCATTGGTTACATTATTGTTATAATTCGGATTGTTGAAGATTACTTTGGTTGTGTAGTTTCCGGCATTTATTACATAATCATCTCCGGAATATTTTCCGGTACCGTTTACTACGGTAATTGGTATTTTGGTTCCGTTGATATCCACTGTATATGTGCCGTCGATATCAGCTTTAATATTAATGGATAAATTTCCTGCATAATCGGCATCTTCAGCAGATACGATAACATTATTGTTGGCAGCTGTTACATAGAATGATGTTGAATCTCCGGTTGCGATTATATTGTCATCACTTTTGCCTTGAATATTGACGATGTATTGGCCTACGTCGAAATCAGCTAAAATGACGCTCATATTCTGATTTTCCGGCCCATATGTAAATGTGGTATTGAATATAACGGTATTGTTTTCATCCAATACTTCGATGTAATAGCTGGTTGGATAGTCGTCATAGAACCTGACAACTACGTCATTGCCGTATGTCACATTCTCAATAGGGTAAACCTCGAGGTTTGACTCAGCTTGGTATATTGTGAAATTGGCATTGGTTATGTTATTGTTATAATCAGGATGGTCAAAAATCACGTTAGTTGTGTAGTTTCCGGCATTTAATGGATAATCATCTCCCCAGTATCCTCCGGTACCGTTCACCACTTCAATTGGTATTTCGGTTCCGTTGATATTCACAGTATAGATGCCGTCGACGTCAGCCTTGATATAAATGAGTAAATCTCTTCCATAATCACTATCTTCAGCATATACGACAACAGTATTGTTTTTATCTACATTGAATATGGCTGACGCATTGCTTCCAATAACATTATTATTTCCTATGTTGGCAACAGTCAGATTATACTGGCCAACTTCCAATTTAGGAAGGGTGAACAATAGGGAATTGGAAATGTTATTGTATACGACATTGTTTCCGCTATCATATATTGTAACATTATATTTATATGGGTAGAAATCGCTGAAGCGAATGGAAACTGATGTGTTCCAGGCCACATTTTCATCTAAATCCACAATTTCCACATAAGATTGTGCCTTTTTGATTGTGAATGTAGTGTTGACAGCATTGTTATTGCAATTAACATTATTGAATGTGACATTTGCGGTGTAGTCTCCAGCATTAAGGTCATCAAGTGTTTGGCTGCCTTTTCCATTTTCCACATAGACTGTTATGTTTCTTGTGTTGAGAGATACGGTATAGTCCCCGTCAACATCTGCTGTGACTGTGACTGTAATGTCTTTGCCATAAGTTGCGTTGTTTACATCCACTTTGATGTTGTTGTTGATCTTATTTACATTGAAAGTGGTTGAAGCTTTGCTTTGGGTTTTATTGGTGTTTCCAAGGTTGACTACGGTTACATTATATTCGCCGGCATTCAATCTGGAAATGTTAATTGAGGTTTCATTGATTATTTTTGTAAATACTGCCTTGTTGTTTTTATCATAAACGGTTACATTGTATGAGGTGCCGTCACCTGAAAATGAAACGGTAACATTTTGGCCGTAATTCACATTTGAAACCGGATTGACAGTGACTGTTGAGTTTACTTTGATGATTTTGAAAGTTTTAAAATCGGCACTTGCAGCAACGGTTTCATTAGCATAATTATATACGCAGATATAGTAATCCTTATCGCTTGCAGGCAAATCGGCAATTACATAATCCAAATCAGTACCATTGACTTCGAAATAGAATGATTCATCCTCATCGGTAATTAAAACATCAACAGTGGTTCTGTTTGTAACTTCAAATGGTATGTTGACATTTCCGTATTTAAATTCAGTTCCATTTTCAATGTTGATTTTAACTTCACTAGAATTGATATGAACCTTTGATACATTAAATTCATCATCTTCTGAAACCTGAGTGTAATAGCTGTCTTCGAAGTGTGTGGCATTGAAAGTATATTTTCCATCCATTAATGTATCGAAATTGAATACAGCCTGACCGTTTGCATCGGTTGTTAAGATTACATTTTTTATAACCCTGTTTTGGCTATCTTTTATTACAAGAGAAATTTTTATTCCGCTTTCATTTGATGAACATACCGGATTGCTGCTGGTTGTTATTTTTCCGTTCCAGTAGGTTACATTGGAAAATGTTATACTTTCATCAGATTGTATGGCGTTCATGTAGTTTGCGCCACCAATGAGGGCTAATGTTAAAGCGGTGCCGTTGTTTTTGAATTCAATACTGTCAGCTTTTGCTTTGTTGTCAAGGAAAATGGAATTTTTAACAGTTACATCCTGAGCATCG
>NZ_CAMJUE010000096.1 GCF_946408925.1 uncultured Methanobrevibacter sp. | reverse complement strand
AAAGAAAAAATAAGAATTAATGAGTGTATCTTCCACGGGATTCAATATCATTAATTGTTTTAAGTATTGATTCATCACCATATCCTTTCAATACCAAATCAAAATATTTAACTGCAAGATTATAATCAATACTTTGCAGGGATTTTTTCAATACAAGCAAATCCACAGCTTTATCTTCATTAAGCTGTGAGTATCTGCCAAGCCCAAAATCAATGAACACAAGCTTATCATCCTTAAAAAGAATGTTAGAAGTGGTGATATCCCCATGAATTATATCGGCAGAGTGCAGTTTGGAAATCTCACCGCCCAGTCTTAATGCCAAATCGTCATCGATTACTTCCTTAAGCATTACACCATCAATCTCTTCCATGGTTATGGCCTTGTTTTCCAAATCAACATCATACAACACGGGTGTTTTAACTCCAGTCCTTTTGGCATCACTCAACAGTTTTGCCTCCTCTTTGCATCGGGCCTTCCTGATTTTATTGTCAATTTCAGGAATTCTGTATCCTTTAGGAATGCGGTCCTTGACAACCGCCTTTTCACCCAGATAGTCACTTTTAACTATATTTGACTCGGCACCCTTTGCAATCAAATCATCAGACAGCTTCAAATAGGTCTTTGTGTTGTCGATCCATGGAATGTCCACCTCATCGGTTCTGAACTTCTGGATGATTCCTGTGTCATTTATATCCATTGGACCGAACTCATTGCACATCAAAAGCCCCAGCCATGCAATCATCACCCCATTGTCACCGCAGAGTTTCATTTCAGGCATGTAGAATTTGGCTCCATGCTCTTCAGACATTGTTTTCAGCATTTCGCGAAGCCTTGAATTTGCAGACACCCCACCGCACAGCATCACCTCATCCTTTTGTGTGTGCGACAGTGCCCGTTCGGTTACCTCAACAAGCATGGAAAAGGCGGTTTCCTGAAGTGAAAAGCAGACATCCTCAATCGGAGTTCCTTTTTTTACTTCCCTCAATGCTGCTGACAGGAGTCCTGAAAATGAAAAGTCCATTCCCTTGACAACATATGGAAGGTCAACATAGGATCCCTCTTTTGCAAGCTTTTCGATTACCGGACCTCCCGGATGGCCAAGACCTGTTTCACGTCCGAAATGGTCAAGGCAGTTTCCAACGGCAATGTCCAAGGTCTCTCCAAAAATACGGTATCTTCCGCTTTCATATGCTATTACCTGACTGTTGCCCCCACTTACATAAAGAGATACAGGGTTTATCGCACCAGTATCAAGCTTTCCAACCTCAACATGTCCAATGCAGTGATTGACACCAATAATCGGTTTTTTTAAGGACAGTGCAAGAGACCTTGCGGAAGTTGCAACGATTCTGAGTGCCGGCCCAAGTCCCGGACCCTGTGAAAATGAAATCAGATCAATGTCCCTGTATGACAATCCTGATTCATCCATAGCCTGAGGTATCAATTTAGGAATCCATTCTGCATGGTGTTCGGCAGCCAAACGAGGATGGATTCCTCCCTCTTCAGGGAATAACTGTTTTCCGGCCATAGCCAGAATATTTCCATCACTGTCAACGATACCTACACCTGTCTTTTCTGCTGTTCCTTCAATTCCTAAACTTATCAAAATAATCAACTGGAAAATTTAATTAATTAGTATATTACATTTATAATATATAAAAATATTTTTTAATTTTAAAAAACATAAGTGAGAACATGGGATTTTATAGTGCAAATACTTTAGAGCAAAAAAGAGTCAAACAATTGACTGGAGACATCAACATCCACGACAGGTTTAAAAACGAATGCAAAACAAGAGGAATACCTATATACAATGCGTACAATATTCAAAAAAGGTTAATACATGAAGTCGAACAGGAACAGCTTGTTGGTGTTAAACAGGTAGACGACAGATTGATGGAACTTTTGGATGAGAGGGGAAAAAACAAGGTAACACACAGATACGTTGATTTCATATCCAATGAAGACAGCGCTTCAAAAGGTACAATACCTCCAAGAAGCGATGAAGAAACAAAGCTCCCTCCAAAAGACCAGATTAAAATCCCGCCTAGATCAAGAGACGGTCAGACATTCAAAACCGATAATGAATTATCACAGGATGAAATGTTAAAGAAAATCATGCTTCAGAACAAAAAAATTATTAATCAGAATAAGATTATTATAGATTTATTGAAAAAGGTGAATAACAATGATTGATGGTGTTAAAACTTACGGTTCAACCGAACTTATTGAAAAATTACAGGAATCAGAGGATGAGGCTGTATTTCTGCTTACAATAGGAACTACAGAAACATCACTGATAGAAGGAATTTCAGGAGCCGGCCCATCTGCAGAGTTAACCGAATACACCCCTGCAAGTGATGCTGAATTTATGGTTTTGGGAGAAGTGAGATGCTGTGAAGCACCTGCTGAAACCGTAGTGGGAGATGCGGCTGCACCAACACCTGCAAGACTCACAAAAGCTGCACTTCAAGTTTCAAACACTCCATTCGTTATTGTTGATGCAGGCTCCAAAATCAAGCCTGACCTTGAATATGTATCATTAGGAAAAGACTACGGAAGGGACATAAGAACAGGCAAAGGCGTATTGAACCCATTGGAAATATTTGAAAATGCAAAGGATTTAGGTCAGGAATTATCATTAAGACACGAAATACTCATTATCGGTGAAAGCATAGCTGCAGGAACCACAACAGCACTTGGAGTCCTTAAGGCATTAGGCTATGAGGCCAATGAGAAAGTGAGCGGCAGTATGCCACATAATCCTCACGACTTAAAGTCAAAAACAGTTAATGAAGGACTGGAAAATGCTGGAATTACCCCCGGTGAAGCCGATGCAATGCAGGCAATCGGCGCGGTGGGAGACCCTACAATTCCTGCAATCGCCGGACTGGTATTGGGTTCCGACATTCCAATCATATTGGCCGGAGGAACACAGATGGCCGCAACCTGTGCCGTGATAAAATCACTCCAGCCAAGCTTTGACTTTTCAAGAATCAATCTTGCAACAACAGTGTTTGTAGCGGCCGATGAGACTGCAGATTTGTTCGGAATTTTAAACCAAATCGATGACAGCATTACCGTCAATGTGGTTGATCCGAGATTTGAAGAGTCAGAACACGAAGGACTGAAAAACTACCTGAAGGGATTTGTCAAAGAAGGTGCCGGTGCAGGCGGTGCAATGTTTACAGCACTTGTTTTAGGAAATTCCGTTGAAAGACTGAGAAGAAAAATAGAAAAAGTTTGCAAATAGGGATTGAATTTAATCCCAACCACCTTTCAAACCATCACAACTAAATTTTACCTATCATGCCAATTTTAAAACATGTTCAATATTTCTTTGTTAGTATAAAAAACGAATTAAATCAACGGATTCAAAATTATATATAATTTAAAAACTAAGTTAGATTTCATCTAACTTTATATTAACAGTTAAAAATCTGTTTTTAAAAAAATAAATAGATGTAATAAGTTACATCTAGAAAATATGGGCAATTGATCCCATGAACACTATTATTCCAATCAGCCAGCAGTAGTATGCAAAGATATCAAGGCTTCTATTTTGTATCAAGTCAAGCATCCATTTGATTGCCATATAACCTGCCACAATAGCTGCGATGAATCCTAGAAATATAGGCAGGAAGTTTGCATCCATTGCAGAGCCTATATCCTTAAGCTGCAATATGAATGCTCCGAAAATTGCAGGAATGGACAATATGAAACTGAATTTTGCTGCAAATTCCTTGTTAAGCCCAATTGTGAGACCTGCTGCGATTGTTGTACCTGATCTTGAAAGACCCGGCAGAATTGCACAAGCCTGACCTAATCCCATAAATATTGCTTCTTTTTTGGAAATGTTATTATAATTCACATTCCCGCTTGGCAGTCTTTGAGACAAGTACAGTATTGTTCCTGTTACAAACAAAAAGAATGCAGGAACATATAGTGCACCTGAAAACAGTGAATCAACGGAGTCTTCAAACAAGAGTCCCACAATACCGACAGGAATTGTTGCCAGTATTACATACCAGGCAAGTCTCTTGTAAGGGTCTTCGTAAAACCCTTCCCGGAACCTTCCATGCAATATGTCAAGAATACTTAAAACCCATGACTGAAGCATTTTATATATGTCATATCTGAAAAACCACAATACCGCAATCAGTGTTCCTAAATGAAGGAAAGTATCAAAAGCAAGAGAGCTTTCAACTCCTAAAAGATTTTGGATAAATACCAAATGTGCTGAACTACTAACCGGCAAGAATTCAGTCAATCCCTGAACTATACCAATTATAATTCCTTGAAATATATCCATTTGCTCACCATTTAGATGTAAGATAGCCAATTGTATTTGTCTTCGGTTTTTGCCTCTACAATATCAAAGAATGCTTTCTGTATTTTTTCTGAAACCGGTCCTCTTTTACCGATTCCGATTGTTCTGTGATCAATAGAACGTATTGGAGTTACCTCTGCAGCAGTTCCTGTGAAGAAAACTTCATCTGCAATGTATAATCTTTCTCTTGATATGGTTTCTTCAATTACTTCATAACCTAAGTCACGTGCAATGGTCATTATGGAATCTCTTGTGATTCCCTTGAGGTTGGAGGATGCCATTGTAGGAGTGTAGAGTTTGTCTCCTTCAACCAAAAATATGTTTTCTCCGCTTCCTTCTGAAACGTGTCCCTGATAATCGAGCATGATTGCCTCATCAAATCCGTTGTCTAACGCTTCGAGTTTTGCAAGCTGTGAGTTCATGTAGTTTGCTCCACATTTTGCCAGTGTCGGGAAGGTGTCAGGTGCAGGTTTTCTCCATGAGGACACACCGATGTCCACACCGTTTTCCATTCCTTCTTCACCAAGATATGATCCCCATTCCCATGCTGCGATTGCCACATTTACAGGACATCCAAGTGGGTTTACACCAAGTTCCCCGTATCCTCTGAAAACTATTGGGCGTATGTAACAGCCTTCAAGGCCATTTACACGAAGGGTTTCGAGGATTGCTTCTGCGATTTCCTCTTGTGTGTATGGAATGTCCATCTTGTAGATTTTTGCTGAGTCGAATAATCTTTGTACATGTTCCTCTAAGCGATATACGGCAGTTCCATTCTCATTTGAGTATGCTCTTATACCTTCAAATACGCTTGTTCCGTAATGTACCACGTGTGAGAGTACTGATATGTTTGCGTCTTTCCATTCTACGAATTTTCCATCTATCCATACTTTGGTTTCTTTGTCATCCCAAGCCATTTTATCACATCTAAAAATTATATATAATCATATATATTCATAAGTTAATATATATTTTCTTAGTTGAAATTCGAAAAATAGAAAAGTATATATACTAGTAAATTCATAATATTGTTTGTTGGTTCCGTGGTCTAGTTGGTATGATACCTCCCTTACAAGGAGGGGATCACGAGTTCGAGTCTCGTCGGAAC
>NZ_CAMJUE010000095.1 GCF_946408925.1 uncultured Methanobrevibacter sp. | reverse complement strand
CTTCAATTGATAGGAAATGTTCCTGTCCCTCACATGCAGTATAGTTTTCGCTAAATAGTTCAAAGTCATCCAAAGTGTATTCCCTTGTTGTTTTTTTGTGGCCGATTTCACGGCAGCGAATGCACTGGCAGTTTATATGCTCTTTTTCCAGATTGTTGTAGACAATTTCTCCAAGGTTGGACTTTTGAACTCCCGCTTCGATAAGTGTTGAAGGAATGTCCCTTTGGATTCGCATTGTTCTCACCCATTTTGGAAGAATCGCCTTAACTTTGGTTATCAGTTCCACCGCTTCCTCATCATTATAGGGTTCATATTTGCCCGCTTTCCATAAATCATATAATTCACTGCCTTTTGTAACTAAACACGGATAAATCTTAAGCATATCCGGTTTGAAATTCTCATCACTGAACAGCTGTTTGAACATTTTCAAATCCTGGTTCTGGTTTGAAAATAAGCCAGGCATCATATGCATTGCAACTTTAATGGCAGAATCCCTTAAAAGCTGATTTGCCTCAATAACATCTGCAATGGTGTGTCCACGTTTGATTTTCAGGTATAAGTCATCGGATAATGTCTGAACACCAAGTTCCACACGGGTAACTCCAAAATCAAGCATTCTATTTATGTGCTCTTTTTTACAGTAGTCCGGACGTGTTTCGAATGTCATTCCCACGCATCTCACTTTTGAATTTTCGTTAACCCTTTGCACGTCTTCAATCAAAACATAATCGTTTGGGGCATAAGTGTTTAAAACACCCTTTTCAAAAGATCTTATTTCATCATAATCTAGATTATAGTCATAATTTGTCGGCTTGTTTTCCATAATCAAACCGAAGTCGCACATTGCCTTAAGGCACTGTGAAACAAACCATTCCTGATAGGATAAATCTCTTGATGGGAATGTTCCGCCCATTATAATCAGCTCAACTTTATCAATCGGATGTCCAATCTTTTTAAGCTGTTTTAAGCGATTGAAACACTGAACATATGGGTGATAGTCATACATTCTGCCTCTAAGTGCTGCAGGTTCCTCACCGGTATAGCTTGGAGGAGCAATATCACTTTCCGGACAATAAAAACATCTTCCGTGAGGACATTTGTGTGGATGGCACATTACAGCGACAATTGCAACTCCAGATATTGTTCGTGTAGGTTTTTTCTTAACAATACTTGAAACAGTTTCCCTTTCTTCAGGTTTTGCATATTTCAATATTTCCGAATTGCTCATAAACTTTGACAGATTTAAATCACGGCATAACTGTCTTTTTTTAACTTCAAGCTGTTTGCGTGTAGTAATTTCACCGTCAAGAATATCATCAATAATAATTCTGCATGCTTTTTCCATTTTTTTCCTCATAATTTAATGGTTAATTTTAAATAGATGTATACTTTATATATTTAATGATTTAATATATATTATTATATTAAATATTTTATGAGGTGAAATCATGAAAATTAAAGAATTCATTGGGTCTACTGTTTTAGATAAAAATGCAAATGTAGTTGGTAAAGTTGAAAATGTTGATTTCGACAAAGAAACTGGTAAAATCGAAACAATCACATTAACCTTACAAAAAAATATCTTCACCAGAGACGAACTTGAAATCAGCTATGAAGATATTGCAACTATTGGTGCATACGTTATTTTAAACACTGAAATCACTCAAGAAGCAGAAGAAGCTGAAGAAGAAGCTGAAACTGTTGAAATTGAAGTTGAAGAATAAATAGGTATTAAAATGGTTTTTGATGCAAGGGGATTAGAAATTACTCTTGATTCTCATGTCAGATATGTTGATACTGGAACAATCGGCAAGGTTGTTGATGTAAAAACACAGGATGGCATAGAATGGGTAAAACTCGATAAAACCGAATTATGGTATCGTTCTAATTTACTTGAATTGCTTGATGAAAAAGATATTAAGAAATCTACATTCTATGATGAAAAGGATGACGATGATCTTGATATTGAAGCAATGAAAGAAAAAGCAAATGCATTTGAAGACATGCAAATGGATTCCAGTGTTGCTGAAGGTGGAGGTTAAATCCCTCCATTTTTAATTATTTGTGAATAATCGAATTTTTTCGGCTAATTTAGGACCGATACCTTCAACTTTTTGTAACTCATTTTCTGAAACACCACTTAAATCATTTCCAAAGATATTGACAAGATTTCTGGCTCTTTTTCTTCCAAGTCTTTTGACACCTACCACCAATGGAATGATATCATCCTTGACACCGTAATATAATCTGGCAGATAATATGTCGAAGTCTTTTAAGTTGGAATAATTGCCCAGGACTTCAGAGGTGTCTTTTGCAAATTTGACCAGACGTGATGCTTCATAAGCGGATCTTCTGGTTGAAGCGGAATAAACATTGTATCTGTTTTCAATTTCATACTCGTTTCTCTCATTAACCCATTCCATCAGAGACACGGCTGTAGCTTCAACATTTCCTATGTCAACTGCAAACAGCCCTTCTTCGGATAGCTTTTCCTGAACAGGATCTTTTGATTTTCTTCCTTTAAATGAAATCAATGGAACGTCTGGTGTTTCGCACAATGCATATATAAACTCACTGGTTTTGATTTCGTTCATGTCTGAAATGTATTCCTTGATTTTTACCGCTGTTTCGACAGAATAATTTGATTTTGCTATTAAGTTACCGAAATCTGTTGTCTTAAGGCCTTCGGGGGTTGCCCTTATTATCCTGTTTTGGAGCAGGAATTCCAATGCGCTTTCTAGTTCAAATTTGATACTGTCTTCAGCAAAAAGGGCCATTGATGGGTTATTGGCCATCTGATAACCATATAATGTTTTTTGGAAAAATTCAGTTAACTCATCCAAATTTTTGGAAAGTGATGATGCAATCTGTGCAATAATCTGTTTAAATATCGCATCCTTGTTGTCAACAAGTTTTGAATTTGTCTGCTCGATTTCCCCTTCAACATAATACGCTTCAAGGTTGAATGCCTCATCCATTGTCTTTGCAATCAGATAGGAATATCCCACATCATCATATTGTGGCCTTCCCGCTCTTCCGGACATCTGTTCATAATCAAAAACAGGTATCGGTTGAGGACCATTTGATGTCCAGCGGGTTGTGTCCCTGATTACAACTGTCTTTGATGGGAGATTGACACCATACATAAGACTTGGAGTGGCAGTAATCATTAAAATATTTCCGTTTCTGAATTCATCTTCTATGATTTCTTTCTGTTCATTGAACAGTCCTGCATGGTGGAACGCAATCCCATGTTCAATGCTTTCCGCCAATTTCTGGCATGTGGTTGTTGGAAGTGATCCTTTCTTTTTTGGAACATCCAGTATCTTTTCAGAAACTTCTTTGAATTTTTCACGCTGTTTCACATTGATTTTTTTATTAATTTTTTTGGAAACGTATGTTGCAAGGCTTTCGGTAAATCTTCTTGTTGATACAAAAGCCAAAGCCTGTGATTTGTCTTTAATGGATTTTTCCAATACTTTCACTATAACATCATTTTTATTTTTGGTATTGAACATTTCAGCATCCAATACCTCCTTATGTAGAGGTACAGGACGGTAATCGTGTTCGATGCAGGTTCCCTCAAGCCATCCTTCGATTTCCTCAATGTTTTTCAGGGTAGCTGAAAGTGCGATTATTCTCATTGACGGATTGATAATTTTGGCTCTTGTAATTGCGGCTTCAAGGGTCGGACCCCTTGTAAACTCTCCAATCATATGGAATTCATCAATGATTAATGTGTCAACGTCCCTTAGTGTGTTCCAGGAAAATCTAGTAAGTGCGTCGAATGATTCAAAAACCATAACTGACAAATCAGAACTTGACGGGTGTTTGCCGACCTTTATTCCATGTTCCTCAAAGGCCTTAAATTCCTTTACCTTTTCATTTTGTATTGAAAGAAGTGGTGCTGCATAAACCGCTTTTCCGCCGTCAAGTATGGTTTTTAAAGCGGGCAGTATTCCCAAAACGGTTTTACCACTTGCTGTTGGAATACATATGATGTAATTTGATTTGTCCTCAATATATCCGGATTCAATCACTGCCTTTTGAGCGGGATTGAACTCTTTAATGTAAGGGTACGCACTATTGATTATTGTTTTGATATCATTTCTTAAATTTTCCATTTTAATCAATAATTTTTTTCTTTCTTATATATATTAAAGATTTCCAGAGACCATTTGAAAAGTAATGGGTAACAGTTATATATTACAAGTTTATAAAATATTTTTAAAAATAATTATTTAGGAGACATAAATTATGGCAATAAAAGTAGAAGTATTTTCAACTAGTACATGTCCTCACTGTCCTGCTGCAATTGATGCGGCTGAAAAAGCAAAAGATAAATTAGGCGATGCTATTGATGTTGAATCAGTTAAAATAGATGACCCTAATGCTCCGGAAAACAGACAAAGAGCAATTGACTATCAAATCATGGCTGTGCCTACTGTAGTGGTCGATGGTGATGTAACCTTTGTCGGAGCACCTACAGAAGACGAATTAATAGCTCATCTTGAATCTTTATTGTAGATTCACTCTTTTTTTTCTTTTTAAAATGACTGATAATAATTATACTGGTGTTACAACCGGCACTATAGCCACGGCTTGTTCTCTAGCGGCATTAGATGCGATTTTAGATTCTCAAGAAATTGCATGCGTTAAAGTTGAAACTCCCAAAAAAGCTTTGGATATTATCATTGATGAATGTAAAAAGGTCAGTGACGTTAAAGCTTATGCTGTAGCTCATAAAAATCCTTATAATGATCCGGATGTCACTGTGGATTTGGCAATCGTTTCAACAGTGGAGTTGCATGAAAGAACTGATGAGGAGGTCAATGTAATTATAACCGGCGGTGAAGGTGTCGGCATAATCACAAAGCCAGGCCTTCAGATTCCCGTTGGACAGTATGCAATAAATCCGGTTCCCCGCAGTATGATAATTAAAAACTTAACCGATAAAGTGCCTGATGGTAAAATTGCAAAAGTCACCATTTCCATTCCTGAAGGCGAAAAAATTGCTAAAAAGACAATGAATCCTAAATTGGGCATTGTTGGGGGAATATCTGTTTTGGGAACAACCGGCATTGCAAGGTCAATGTCCAGTGAAGCATATAAAAACTCCATTGTCACACAACTGGATGTTGCAATTGCTTCAAACATTGATGATTTGGTATTTGTTCCGGGAAACATTGGTGAAAAACTCGCACTAAAGCGATTGGATATAACTAAAGAACAGATTGTTCAGACAGGTAACTATGTGGGCTTCATGTTTGAGGAAGCTGAAAAGAGAGGCATTAAAAAATTCACTTTCTTCGGACACATGGGCAAACTGATAAAGGTTGCCGGAGGCATTTTCAACACCAAGCATGCCGTTGGTGATGGCAGGCGTGAGATAATGGTTTGCCATGCTGCAATTTGCGGTGCAGGTCAAAAAGACCTTAAAAGATTATTCGATTCAAAGACAACTGATGATATGATGGATATCCTGGATGAGATAGGTATTTCAGTTGAGGTTTCAAACAGCATCGCTCAGGCAATACATGACCGGTGCATGCAGCGTTTCGATTTGGATTTGAATGTTTTTTTAGTTGATATGGAAGGCAACTATTTAAACAATAATTTCATTATATAATTATAGTGAAATTTGGAGTTTTATTTTTATGAAAATCGCTATGGTAGGTCAGTTTCCACCACATTT
>NZ_CAMJUE010000094.1 GCF_946408925.1 uncultured Methanobrevibacter sp. | reverse complement strand
GTAATGGCGAGTGATAAAAGAAAGATAGGATATTTCGGTGATAAACAAAATTTAAGCAAATTGGAAGATGAATTATACAGTGGAAAGATAGATAATGATGATGACTTTCTAAAAAGAGCCGGTGAACTCGGCATTTCAATTAAAATTACTGATGATGCCAATAAACTGAAAAAAATTGGCAATACCATTAGGGGTGAAGTAAGTACAAAAGGAACTTTTGAAACAAGACGAAGACGTATTTACGGAACAACAAACGGTTACCAGATTTTGGAGCTATTGGGTTCAGATACAGAATCCCGAAAAGCCGGAAAAAGCGGAGTCATTATCTTTGGAAATGAATATGCAAAACATATGGCTGAAACATTAATCAAAAGGAAATGGAAGTCCTCTCAAAGTCTGAGGTATATGGGAGATATTTTTGAAAATATTTTACAGGAAGTTTCTTCTAAAACACCTACTGTCGGAAAAAAAGTTGATATATTAATGCAACAACCTAACTTTGATGAAAATGAAGCTCAAAAACACTTGAATATCACAATTGATCATGATATAAAGGTTTTAACTAAATTCAGGCAGGAATTAACAGAAAAATTAGTTCAACAAAGCATAGAAATTGAAATGGCTAATAAAATCATTGATAAAGGTGAAGTTGGTAAAGTAGTGAATATTGATGGAAACATGATATTTGTTCAATTGAACAGTAAAACACAAGCCCTTGATGGAAATTGGAAACAACTTGCAGGCCCTGGTCAAAATGTATTAATGTTTACAGACAGTGATAATGTAAAAATAGGAGATAAAGTTATCATTGAAAATGAGGATTTATGTCTAAAAAAGGATAAATCTTCTCTAAAATGCGATATAATTTTATGTTCATTATAAAATCAGGGATTTAAATGAAAATAACATTTTTGGGCAGTGGCGGTGGAAGATTTTCCGCTATTAGCCAAAGGAGAATGACTGGCGGATTCAGAATAGATAATCTTGGGGGGAAGAATTACCATATAGACCCTGGTCCAGGAGCACTAATTAGAACCTATCAGTTCGGCTTTGATCCGCGCAATCTGAGTGGAGTCATTGTTTCACATTCACACACTGACCATTACAACGATGCTGAAATTCTTATTGAGGCCATGACACGCGGAATGACAAAGAATTTGGGAACTGTTGTAGGAAGCGAAAGCGTATTGAACGGATATGACAGATGGGGTCCTAGCATCTCATCATATCATCAGTCCAAGCCGGATACAATTGTTTTAAAGCCTGGTGAGTACCAACAATTGAACAACGTTAAAATTAAGGGTACTGCCACTTCTCACGGTGACCCTACAGGTGTTGGTTTTCAGATAGACTATCGGGGCTTTAAGCTGTCTTATACTTCTGACACCGGATATTTTGATGGTTTGGCTGAGGAACACAAGGGTGCAAATATTCTGATTGCAAGCGTGCTGAGGCCTGGAAACCGCACAATCAATGGACATATGTGTTCACGTAATTTCATAGATTTAATTGAAGAGGTAAAACCTCAAGTTGCAGTCATGACACATTTGGGACTTAAAATGATTTCAAGCAATCCTGTAACTGAAGCAAAAAAGATTTCTAAAAAAACAGGCATAAAAACAATAGCTGCATATGACGGGTTGTCCTTTAACGTGAATTACAATAATCCTAGAAAATTCCGCTTGATTTCCCTTAAGGACACTCAATCGTCAATTCACAGTACCAGTCATGCATTATTTGATAGTGAAAGAAAAAATTCTTACCAGTTGGCTTTCAAACACAAGGAATTTGATGAGCTTTCAATGGTAAGAAGAAAATAATATTATTTTTCTAAATTTGTAGGATGAATGAACCCTGATCTGATCATATGGTCTGCAAGAACAATTGCAGTACTGGATTCTGCTACAACAGTCACTCTAGGGCATATGCATGGGTCATGACGTCCTTTAATTTCTATTTTTTTGTTTTCCATCTTTTTCAGGTCAACTGAATCTTGACATTTTGAAATGGATGGTGTAGGTTTCACGGCAATTCTTGAAACAATAGGCATACCGTTACTCATTCCTCCAACGATTCCTCCGGAGTTGTTGGTCCTTGTAGTGATTTTACCATTTTCAATTTGGTAGTTGTCGTTAATTTCACTGCCGGTATGGTTAGCAACATCAAATCCGAGACCGATTTCAACACCTTTTACTGCACCAATGTTCATCAGGATTCTTGCAAGGTCGCCGTCAAGCCTTTCAAAAACAGGTTCTCCAAGACCTGCAGGGATATTGACTGCAATGGTTTCAACAATGCCTCCAACGGAATCTCCTTCCTGTTTTTTAGCCAAGATAAGTTCTTCCATTTCACTTGCCGCTTTTAAATCTCCGCAGCGAACAGGATTTTTTTCAATGTTTTCTTTAAGGGTAGTGTAATCCTGAGGTTTTGCTTTAATGTCTCCAATTTGAGTAACATGGGATATGATTTCA
Organism: uncultured Methanobrevibacter sp.; assembly: GCF_946408925.1. GTDB lineage: Archaea > Methanobacteriota > Methanobacteria > Methanobacteriales > Methanobacteriaceae > Methanocatella. The sequence goes on along the minus strand of NZ_CAMJUE010000094.1, from coordinate 3,385 downwards.
ATGTTGTGTATTTTTAACAATTTTTTAGCTATTGCTCCGCCAATCACATGTCCTATGGTTATTCTGCCGCTTCCACGTCCGCCTCCATTGTAGTCGTAGTTTCCATATTTGGTCATCCAGCCGTAGTCTCCATGAGATGGGCGGGGAGTGTCTTTAAACATTGAATAGTCTTTTGAATGCTGATTTTTGTTAAGTATTACTCCTGTAATTGGTGTTCCATCAGTTTTTCCTTCAAATATTCCTGAAAGAATTTGAACTTCATCATCTTCTTTTCTTGGAGTGGTTACACTGCTAGTTCCTGGTTTTCTTTTATCAAGCTCTTTTTGTATATCTTCAGGTGATAATTCTAAGTTTGCGGGACATCCGTCAACAACGGCACCCACCGCTTTTCCGTGACTTGATCCGAATGTTGTTATCTGAAATTTTTCTCCAATTGAATTTGACATTTAGCTTCCTCTTTAAAATGATTGGTGTAATATTTGTATTTCAAACTTATTATATGTTTAAATTTTTACAGATATTTTTGCATTGTTCAAGTGTCAGGCCTGCCTTTAAAGTGCCCTTTTCAGTATCTAATGTAAAGTCAACTTTATTTTCAACGATTTCATTGATGAATTCCTTATATTTGCACAATGCTTCAATGTCTTCAGAACCTGCCTCTTTTTTGAGTTTTTCAACATCATCTCCACATTCGATGAACCTGAATAGTTTCAATAATCCTTTTTTGCGGGGGGAGATTCTTTTAACATCATCATTGGGATTTTGAAATGCAAACTGGATTTTGTATGATCATTCAGTTATGCTTTTAACTGTTAAATCATTATAATTTTTGGATAATAGATTTTCTATTTCATTGAATTTACGACTTAGATTGTTCAATTTGGATATTATTACTCCATTTTCAATTGATTTTCCATTTAAATGTAGATAAATGTCACTCAATTCCCGAACATATTCTTCTCTTTCCTGAACAATTATGTCATGGACAATTTTTAGTGTCTTACGGTTTCCTGCATATCCCAGTCTTTCAGGATGCTCTTTGATGAATGCGTCCATTTTAACTAGTAAATTTTCCATTTTTGTTATTTCTCTATCGTAATCTTCAAGTGTTATAAGTTTAATTGGTTCAAATTCCATTGTATCACCTAATTTTTTAGTTTAACAAATCCTTTAGGATTTTTAGTTTTTTTGTTTACAGCGAATAACATGAATAATGTCACTGACTTTAATTCAAGATAATCTTCATACTCTTCTTATAAGATTGGGGATATTTGTAAACAATGAATGAATGGCATGTATTATAAGTTCTCAGGGGAGCGTTATATATTAAATCTTCAACTAATGTTTTATCATCATTTTGATCAACTTTAACACCATCGAATTCAGTAAAAGTATCAATATCATTGGGATTTTCTTTAGAAGTAACATAACTTCCATCAATCCAATGATTTAAATAGTATGGTAAACTTCTTGTTTGATTAATATGTTCTTTATAATATTTCATAATTAATTGCCTTCTTGAAGAATTGTTTTTAGAAAATATTTCTTCAAATTCTTCCAGGCTCATTTCATATATGCCAAAAGGCAAACATCCTTCTTTGTTAAACCCGTTAAATTTTTTCTTTTCCATAGTATCACTTAAAAATTTAACAGACGTCTGATGGTTATTATCTATTATATTGAAAGTATATATACTTTTTTTCTAAATCCGTCCCATATCTATTCCAAATGTTTTCAAAATCTATTCTATATTCTTCATACTCATTTTGCAAAATCACAGCAATTTTGTTTAGAAAATGTTAAATTTATATTGTTTTAAATCAAAATTAATAATTAAGTGATTATTATGCAATTTCCAACTACAAGAATGAGAAGATTAAGAAAAAATGCTAAAATTAGAAATATCGTGCGTGAAACAAAGCTTGAAAAAGACGATTTAATTTATCCCATTTATTTTAAAGAAGAACTTCAAAATGATGAAAAAGAAGAGATTTCATCACTTCCAGGCGAGTTCAGATACTCTTTGGACAGTGGAGTTGAGTTTGCAAAACAATTGGAAGCAAAAGGATTGAAATCAATTATTGTATTTGGAATTCCAAAAGAAGATACAAAAGATGAAATTGCATCACCTGACTATGCCTCAACAGGTATTGTTCAAAAAGCGGTCAGAAGACTTAAAAAAGAGACAGATTTGGTTGTCATAACCGATGTGTGTCTCTGTCAGTACACATCCCATGGCCATTGCGGAATGATTGTCGAAAACGATGATACTGATGACGGAATTGAAATTCTAAACGATGAATCATTGCCTTACATTGCTAAAGTTGCCTTGTCTCATGCTGAGGCTGGAGCAGACATTGTAGCGCCTTCCGATATGATGGATGGAAGAGTCGGTGCAATACGTCAATGTCTTGATGAAAACGGCTACACCAATGTAATGATAATGTCATATTCGGCTAAATACGCTTCAGCATTCTATGAACCTTTCCGTGTTGCCGCATGCTCATCACCTCATGCGGGGGACAGAAAATCATATCAGATGGATCCGGCAAATGCGGTTGAGGCAATCCGTGAATGTGAGCTTGACGTAATTGAAGGATGTGATTTTCTAATGGTAAAGCCGGCTTTGCCTTATCTTGATGTTGTGCGTATGGTAAGGGACGAGTTTATGTTGCCTCTGGTTGCATACAATGTAAGTGGGGAATATGCAATGCTCATGGCGGCAATAGAGAAAGGATTTTTAACAGAACGTGCAATAACCGAAGCATTGCTTTCAATAAAACGTGCCGGAGCAGACCTGATAATCACTAACTTTGCACCATACTTATTGTTAAATGATGTGATAGAATGAATGCCAATGAAATTGCAAAAATAGCACAAATTGCTTCAGCATTGGAAGTGAGCGGTTATCCGAAACCTGGAAACGTTCACCGTACACGTGACTATGATGATATGGAATTTGAGGATTTCATCATCAGCGGTATTGTTATTGGAGATACAATCCGTGAGGCATGCAGTGATGTTGATGTTGAAAACCCGAAACTGGGTAAATATATCCTTCATGCGGTGGGTGAAACCGACAGGTGGATTAAAAACAACACCAACCTTGGAATCGTCATGATGACAACGCCGATTGCAGTGGCAGCATCAATCAGTGACTCATTTGATGATATCCGTGAAAACATCAAATTGCTGATGGGTAACACTTCTGTTGATGATGCATGTGACTTGTATGATGCAATCAATATTGCTGATGCAGGCGGAATGGGTGATCAGGATGAGTATGATGTAGCAAGCGACAATGCAAAGCAGGAGCTTAGGGATAACAACCAGACAATGTATGATGTTTTAAAGATTTCAGCTCCATGGGATATGCTTGCACGTG
>NZ_CAMJUE010000093.1 GCF_946408925.1 uncultured Methanobrevibacter sp. | reverse complement strand
AAACGGCAACCAATACAATGCCACCACCAATGATGAGGGTATTGCTGTTCTAAACCTCAAATTGGCGATTGGAACATACAATGTGACCACCGTAAATCCATTAAACAATGATAATGTCACTAAAATCGTTAAAATCACTACTAGAATCACTGGAAACAAGAATGTGGATACATTCTATGGCAAAAACTATGCCTACAAACTTTGCATAATAGGTGACGAGGGTAAAGTTGTCGGATCAAACGTTGCGGTAAAAGTGACAGTGAACGGTAAGGCACAAACACTGAAAACTGATAAGAATGGTTATATTACCTTGAAATTCACTAAAAACTATCTTCCGAAAACATACACAGTAACTGCTGAATACAAAGGAGTTAAAGTGACCAACAAGGTAAAAGTAAAACAGATTTTAACCCTTAAAAAGGTTAAAGTCAAAAAATCAGCCAAAAAACTTGTAGTGAAAGCCACATTAAAAGAAGGCAAAAAAGCACTTAAAAACAAAAAAGTGACCTTCAAGTTCAAAGGCAAAAAATACAAGGCAAAAACCAACAAAAAAGGAGTGGCAAAAGTAACCATCAAAAAATCAGTGCTCAAAAAGCTTAAAGTGGGCAAAAAGGTAAAATACCAAGTAACCTACCTAAAAGACACTGTCAAAAGAAGCGTAAAAGTTAAAAAATAGAGAATCCTAAAATTCTCTACCTTTTTTTTATTTAATAAATTATTTTTTCCTCATTTTTAACAATTTTTTAAAAAAATTTTATTACTTATTAACAAAAGATATTTAAGTAGTGGAAAATTAGCTAAATGAGGAATCAAATTCATGAAAAACAAGGCTTTGGTAATTTTCACGATTTTATTTGTTACTTTATTCACATTGGCAACGGTTGCTGCAAGTGATGTGAATGATACAAATGCAGTCAGTGAAGTTACAGACGATATTACACAAGATGTTGACATTTTAAAGGCAACAGACACACAGATTGATGAAAACAATAGTATTCTAGCGGCTGCAGATGAAGACACATTAAGTGCCGATGAAGGCAGCTTTAGAGATTTGCAGGATTTAATTAACGGTGCCGAAGAGGATTCTACCATTTATTTGGATAATGATTATGCATTTAAGGATACTGCCACCGTTAAATTTTCTAAGAGTATTACAATTGATGGAAGAGGCCATTATCTTGACGGACAACGTAAAGACAGGATCTTTGATATCGTATTGGCTAAGGATAAACGTGTCGTATTGAAAAACATTACTTTTAAAAATGGTGATGTCTCCTGGACCAGTGGGGGTGCAATAAGATGTATAGGTATAGAAGACAATGAGGGTTCAATATATATTACTAATTGTACTTTTGACAATAACCATGCTGATGACGCTGGTGCAATATATGTTGAATTTACTGGTGCATATATAGAAAATTGCAGATTCACCAATAATGCCGCTGATGACCATGGAGGCGCCATAGTATATTATTCAAGAGGATCCTATATCACAGACAGTTATTTTGAAAATAATAGAGCCGATGACTATGGGGGAGCCATTTATTTTATGGAATGTGATGGATTTCCAAAAGACCAATATGTAAGAGATAATAAGGTTCTCACTTCGACTTTTATAAGTAATAACGGAAATTATGGGGGAGCTATTTACTCAAATGCTCGTCACGAAATAATAAGAAGTTGTACTTTTTACAAAAATAATGCTGATGAAGATGGTGGTGCAATATATGGATTTACAAATGGGAACGGTGAGGATATTATAGAAGATTGTCTTTTTGTAGAAAACAGTGCTGAAGATTATGGAGGTGCAGTTTACTTCTGCGAATATGGTCCGAATATATATTATTCAGTTTTCGATAAGAACACTGCAGAGACAGGTAAAGATCTTTATATTGATTTTTGTAGTGCTTATTATGATTTTCCTGAGCATGGTCCTATTTGTATAAGTTGTATCTTTTTACAAAGGGATTCCATTTACACTGACCAATTCTCCTTTACCGGGTTCCATGAATGTTGGTTCCCAAATGGACATGATATTCAAAAAGGTGATGAAAAAGATGTCCTTTATATGGATAATGAATTAAATTTAAAATTTGAATATGTTAAGAATGCGGATTCCCCTTCTATTATCACTGGATATTTCACATTCAAGCAAACCTCTCCAGATACTTTCAATGTTCCTTTAAGAGAGTTCACTATTGAAACAACAACAGGTACCATAAATACAAATAAAATAAACATTGGCTTAAACAAGAATTCTTTTGAATATACACCTAATTATGCATTTGATGAAGGTGAAATAAAATTCAAGTATAGGAATTATACATATGTCTTTAAATTTGATCAAACACCTCCTGACTCATTCACGGCGCTTCAATCAAATATTAATCAGGCAACAGACTCATTATCATTGGCAAATGATTTTTCATATAGTGAAACCAGAGATTCACACATTGGCAGTGAAGGAATTTTAATTGATAAAAGTCTGACAATAAACGGTAATGGGCATGTAATAAATGGAAATAACCGTACAGCATTCAAAATAAATAATCCTTCCGTCAACGTTACATTCAATGACATCATTTTTGTCAATTGTAACATCCCGATAAGGAGCATAAATGCTCAGAAAGTGACATTTAACAATTGTACATTTGAAGCAAACCATGAAAATATCATAATCAACAGCGATTGTGAATTCAATGATTGTCAATTCATTTATAATGTTGCACAGAATACTTCAATTCTATATGTTGCCGGTGATTGTGTTTTAAATGGCTGTCAGTTCCTTGATAATGTCGCACAGAACAATCCCGTCATAGTCATCGCAGATGATTGTGTTTTCAATAATGCCACATTTGTCAATAACGTTGGTGGCGAAAGCTTAATCCTTTTGAATTCAACTTCAAATGTGGAAATCAATGGTTCATTATTTATTCAAAATGATGCGGACAAAATCATTCATGCCAAAAAAGCCTTGAATAAACTGAATGTTATAAACAATATTATTATCAATTCCAAATCAGAATATGAAATATATGCCGAAAGCCAACCTCAAGAGTGCTATCTGGATTACAACTGGTTAGGTAACACTGCAGAGAATTTCAACAGTCTGTATAAGGTCAATCTTGATGCCAATACCTGGTATTTCTTAAACATGACATTGATGCATGATTATGCAAACGTTTCCCTAAACAACGTATATGACAATGTCAATAAAAGAATCATTAAGAATAGCGACTATACATTATCAAATATAAGCATTAGATTGGATTTTGTCAACATGTCAAGCAGTCAGGGAAGCATTGATTTCGGTGATGATGGTGAAATCCAAATCAATGTTTATATGCTTTCCAAACCGGCATTTTTAATAGCAAGTTATGAAAACGTTAATTACACAGTTAATTTCACTCAAAAAGGAGAGTTTGACTTGCTGAATGATTTAATATATGCTACTGCTGACAATTCCATTATTGTCCTTGACAGGGATTATACCTTCACAGAAGGCATTGACAGCGTCGGCGGAATTACCATAAGGGCTACAAATATAACCATTGACGGTAACGGACACTCCATAAACGCCCTCGGCAAATCATTAATATTTACAGTATCCAGTGAAAGAGTAACATTGAAAAATCTCATTCTTGTAAATGGAGGCAATGAAGATGTGGGTGGATACGACGGTCCTGTTGTCTGGAGCGGACATGATGGTGTGGTCGACAACTGTACCTTTGAAAACAACACCGGGGCTCTAAACGGAGCAATAACATGGGTTGGACAAAATGGAGTAATAAAAGATTCACTATTTAAAGGTAATGTCGCAGGAGATGGAGGTGCTTTATTCCTCCAAGGCAAAAACATGACAGTTACAAACACAACATTCACCAATAACCGTGCAGGTTCAGGTGGAGCAATATATGTTCATGCCACTGAAGCTACAGTAGAAAACTGTACCTTTAGATACAATACCGCTACTGGAGATGGTGGAGCAGTCTACTGGGATAAAAAGAACGGCAGAATTTCTGATTGTGAATTTGAAAACAACAATGCCGGCAGTGAAGGTGGTGCAATCTTCTGGAATGCTGCAAATGGTGTTGTAACTAACAGTAAATTTACATTAAATAATGCGCCAGATGGTGGGGCAGTCTACTGGAATTCACAGGAAGGCAAATTATCTGATTGTGAATTTGCAAACAACACTGCAACCAATGGTGGAGCGGCCTACTGGAATGCAAATTACGGAACTGTAAATTCAAGCTCCTTTGAAGACAACACTGCAACCAATGGTGGTGCAATCTTCTGGCATTATGATTATGGTAAGGTGATAAACTCCACATTCATCAAAAACACTGCAACCCATGACGGTGGAGCAATCTACTTCAATGAGAGAGGTTCTTTCCTTGATAATGAACAGGAATCTGTTGAATATTCAACTTTTTCAGAAAACAGTGCCGTAAATAACGGAGGAGCAATATATCTCGCCGCAAAAGAAAGCACAATTGGAAACTCCGAATTTTCACAAAATCATGCGAAAAATGGAGGGGCAATACATGTAACTGCAGAGAAAAGCAGTATTGGCAACTCCACATTCATCAAAAACCAAGCGGAAAATGGTGGAGCACTTTATGCCAGTTTTGATGACGGAACAATATCTCAATTGATATTCATAAACAATACAGCATCAGATAAAGGAAGTGCAATATACACAGATAATAAAAATACTCCAGTCAATTACTGTATTTTTATAAATAATGGAGAAAGCACTATACATTTCGAAGATGATTCATGGATTATTAGTGATACTTTAAATGCAGATTACAACTGGTTTGGAAACAATATTACCAACTATAATGCTACACTTCCGGTTTCAGAAGACGTTGAATGCAATTACTGGTATTTCATGGACATGTCCATGGCTGACGGCATTGCAAATATCAAGTTAAACAACATATATGATAAGAAAAATTCCAGAATACTCACCGGACAATCTTACGGATTAGCGCAAATAAATCTGACATTAACAAATGAAAACATGGATGTTGCAGATAATGTATCCCTTGATGAAAATGGAGTGGCTCAAGTAGCATACATCCCTAAGGCGACTCAAACATCACTTACAGCCCATTATGATGCAGCGCAAATCACTGTGAACAAAAATTATCTGGAGAGCACTGTGACAATTGGAGATAAGGATGAATTCACCTATGGAAACGTTTCAATCGAATTCAGCGTGGAAAATCCTACAACCATTGAAATTATAATCATAAATGAGGATAATGAAACAGTATTCAACACAACAACGGATGAAAGAATAGTTAACCCTGATTTGGCTGCAGGAACATACACAATAACAATAACAAACATTGGAACAGATAACGTTCTTCAAAACAATGCCACAAAAACATTCACAGTTAACAAGGCGGCCGTAAAAATCAATGTTATTGCAAATGACGTGACTTATCCTGGAAACATTATTGTAAATATTACTAGTAACCTTACAGGCAAGTACACAGTTAAAATTGGAGACCAAAAAGAAGAAATCAACCTAACAGTAAACATTACAAAAACCGTAACATTCGCTGGATTATCAGCAAATGAATACATAATTAATGTAACCTATGCTGAAACAGAAAATTACACTGGTGCAATAAACGACACAGTCAAGGTAAACGTCTTTAAAGCAACACCAACAATTAATGTTAGTGCTGAAAATGTAATTTACCCTGGAGACTTGATTGTAAATATAACTAGTGATGTTGATGGTAAATACACTGTTAAAGTTGGAAATCAACAGAAAGAGGTTGATTTAACTGCAAATACTGTTGAAAGCATTACATTTACCGGTTTATCTGCAAATGAATACATAATTAATGTAACCTATGCTGAAACAGAAAATTACACTGGTGCAATAAACGACACAGTCAAGGTAAACGTCTTTAAAGCAACACCAACAATTAATGTTAGTGCTGAAAATGTAATTTACCCTGGAGACTTGATTGTGAATGTAATTAGTGATGTTAGTGGAAGGTACACTGTTAAAGTTGGAGATCAACAAAAAGAGATT
>NZ_CAMJUE010000092.1 GCF_946408925.1 uncultured Methanobrevibacter sp. | reverse complement strand
TAAAAAAAAGTCCATATTCAAATTCAGCAAAAAAAGTCTAAACTTTATAGGAGTGCATCAAAATCGCAAAATATATATTGTTTAACATCTAAAATACTATTTGGAGTATCTGTTTTTTGGTTATGCATAATAAAAACTTTTACTCCACCTATTTATTAAATTTAACTATTTTTAAAACGAATTAAAAATTCAAAACTAATTTTCATCAAAAAATTTCAAATCAACAAAGTTTTTGAAAGAGTCAAAAAAATAAACTAAATTTAATATATCGTTAATTAAAGAAATATATTATAATTAGAATTTACATGAGGCATAAACTATGAATAAAAATAAGGCAATTGCAATCTTTTTAATTTTATTTTCTATTTTATGTTCACTTTCGGCGGTTGCTGCAAGTGATTTAAACTCGACAGACACTATTGCAAATGATATTGCTGAAGAGAGCATTACTGAAACTGCAGATTTTGATGAAGAACAGGAAAGCATATTGAATACGATTGATGAAGAACAGGAAAGCATATTGAATACGACTGATGAAGAACCGGAAAACATATTGGATGAGGGCGAATCAGGTGAATGGGGCACATTCACTGAGTTAAGGAATATACTCACCACATCTGGCTATCAAAATGTCGTTTTGTATAAGAATTATAGATGTGAGGGTCCTAAGGACGCAATAGTCATTGACCACACTATAAACATTAATGGAAATGGGCATACGATTGACTTTGCAGGAAAATCAAATGGATTCGTATTCAAGAATTGTGCGATTAATTTAAATAATTTGCGAATTACAGGATTTGCCGGCACTTCAAGTTCTAGCTCTTATGCTATATCTGTTGAATCTGTTACTAAGTACGGTAAAATCGAAAATTGTATTTTTGAAGGCAATTCACATAGCGTATTGTCATTTGCAAAATCCGATAAATGTACGGTTTCCAATTGTATTTTTAGAAACAATTCTGCAAGGGGAGCTGAAATTTTTTATGGAACCGGTAATAATGTCATGACTGGATGTATTTTTGAAAATAATGGAAGATTCACATCCAACGAAGGATATGATACCGACAAAATAATTAGTTTAAAAAATGAGTTTCTTGTTGAGAACTGTATCTTTGAGAACAATGTTGCTAAAATGGGAATTGTCTATTTTGAAGACACCATGTATCGTCCTTGTGTTAAAAAATGTTTCTTTGGTGCTGCTCAAACCGATGAGGATTATGGTTTAATTTATTGTGACGGTCCTAATAAAATAGAGGAATCAATTTTTTGCACTCCTGATATAAAAGGAAATGTTAAAAACGGTGATAAATCCGCAGGCCTATCGTATAATCTCTGGCTGGACGGTACAAAATCTAATGAAATCCCTGAGAGATTCGTTGGATCGGGATACGGCTATGAGACCAGATATGAACCGTTTATTGTTACCGGATACGAAACAGTGAGAATATATGGCCAAATTTTTTCCAGGTATATTTATGTCCCGACAATACCTAAAGAAGTGAGGTTGGGCGATACTGTTGAATTAAAACTCATGTTTCTCAAATCCGACGATACTCTTTTAGAAATGCCTAAAGGAAAACCCGTAACATTTCAAGTCCAATTCAGTGACAGTAACTTAAATCCAACAAACATCACATTCACCAATAAAATTTCAACACCGTTTAATTATACGGCATTGGATGGTAAGGAAGGTACTGTATCAATTTTTTATAATGGTGCACTTATTAGCTCCCTTAAAATAACCCATGCTGGAGAGTATGATTCATTAACTCTGCTGAAACATGAGATATCAAAAGCTTCAAATGAGATAAAATTAACTCATGATTATAAGTTCTACTCCTCCCTCGACGATAGGAATGCAATTATCGTTGATAAAGACCTTACAATAAATGGAAATGGCTATACAATTGACGGATGTAACGGTGTCAACGGCATCTTTAACTTTGCAGGCGGAAGAAACATCACTGTCAAAAATTTAAATATTGTAAACGTGAAGGAAACTGCAATCAGAAGCGAATCTTCCGGCAATGACCAGATTACTTTTATAAACTGTACTTTTGAAAACACAGGGGAGGCAATAAACTCAAATAAGATAACATTCATTTCCGGTTGTGAATTTGAAAACATTAAATCTACTGCTGTTAAGTTATATTCCACCCAAAGCACAGCAAACATTATTGATAAATCAACATTTGAAAATTGTAATAGTAAAAATGATGGTGGTGCGGGCTACATCTATTCAAAAACCGTGATTATAAATTCAAAATTTATAAATAACTATGCAAGCAATGGTGGAGGATTATACATTGACGCAGAAAATTGTGCTGTCGACAATTGTGAATTCATTGGAAATGAAGCTGATTATGTGGCTGGAGGAGCATATTTCTCAAGTGCAAACTGTAATCTCACCAACAGCGCATTTATAAATAACTCCGCTGCCTCAAATGCTGCATTTTACCTTAAAACAACACCCGTGACTGTGGAAAATAACACAGAAATCAATAGCACAATAACCAGTAATTCATTTACCCACCTTAATGAGATAATGGCCCAAACCGGAAACGTGCTCAATTTGGAAAATGATTATAAATTCAAATCTAAAGATGATATGAATTTTGCAGACGGCATCTCTATTAAAAAAGACCTGATAATAAACGGTAACGGTCATGCAATTGATGGTGACGACTATGCTTCAATTTTTATAATCGATGAAGAAACTGCAAACGTAACATTCAATAACGTCAATTTTGTCAATGCATTGGACTATGCTGTAAATATTAAAAATGCAAAAAGCGTTACTTTCAATAATTGTACTTTTTATTCCTCAAATCATGGTTATGATAATAATGAGGGAGTGATATTTATTGACAACGATGGAGGGTCTGTTACAGATAGCGTGCTTATCAACAGATGTTCTTTCATTGACAATGATATCGACAAAATGATTTATGCAAACTCCGGCGGATATACATTAACCGTTAAAGACAGCATTTTTGCAAACCCAAAATCCACCTATGATGTATACATTCAAAGACATAACAATAACAATCTGGATTACAACTGGTGGGGAAACACTGCAGACAACTTTAACAGCACCCCTAAAGTGAATGCCCAATTAAATAATTGGTACTTCCTGAACACTACATTAAAATCCAACAGTGCGACAATATCACTTAACAACTTATATGATGACCGGGAAAAAACAATTGCAACCGTTACAGATTGCTGCCTCGCTGATGTGGCTGCCGAACTCATTGGAAAAGACCTCGTAGTAAACAATTATGTAATCATTGAAAATGGAAATGCCACAGTATCCTATAAAACAATTAAAAAACCTGCATATTTAACTGTAATCATTTATGGATTTAACTATACTGCCAATACAACAGAAAAAGGACAATTTGATTTGCTACAGGAATTAATTGACAATGCCGAAAACTTTACCCTGAACCTGACTCAGGACTACACAATCACAGATGGCATAGACAGCATTGGCGGAATAGTAGTAAACAAAGACAGTTTAACCATTTATGGTAACGGACACACCATAAATGGTCTTGGAATATCCAAATTATTGAACATAGTGGGAAATAACGTTAAATTAATCAATTTAAACCTGATAAACGGATATGACCCAATATCCCAAAAAAGCCCTATCCAATGGAGCGGAAATTATGGGACTATGGAAAACTGTACCGTTTCCAATAATTTGGCAATGAATGGTGGAGCGATAACATGGACAGGGCCTATGGGCAGCATAAACAATTCCACTTTCATCAATAACCAAGCAAACTTTTATGGAGGTGCAATTTACTTCGATGAAATCCGTGGAGGAATAACCAATTCAAAATTCATTGACAATTCTGCATCTGATGGAGGAGCAGTCTATGCAAATCAAAAATATATTCACATCGATAACTGTGCATTCATAAAAAATGATGCAAATAACGGTGCTGCCGTTTACGTTAATGGGGAAAAAGGAAAAATACACAACAGCTTATTTGAAAACAACACTGCAAGCAGAAGTGGTGGAGCAATCTACTGGAATTATATAACAGGCATTGTCACCACCAGCAAATTCACATTCAATAAAGCAAAATCCGGTGGAGCGATCTACTGGAATCACGAGTACGGCAAAGTGTCTGATTGTGAATTTGCAAACAACACCGCAACTGAGGACGGGGGAGCAATCTGCTGGAATGATGACTATGGAACTGTAGATTCAAGCTACTTTGAAAACAACACTGCGGGCAGATACGGTGGAGCGATCTTTTGGGATTATGATTACGGTAATGTTATCGAATCAGTATTCATTAAAAATACCGCTGATGACGGCGGAGCGATCTACTTCCGTGAAGGAGTTATATTCAAAAGCAAAGAGCAGACAGTAGAAAATTCAACATTCCAGGAAAACCGTGCTGAAAATAATGGGGGTGCAATATATCTCGCCGCAAAACAAAGCAGCATTGTCAACTCCTCATTCATCAAAAACCAAGCCACAAAAGGTGGAGCAATTTACTCAAGCAATGAAGAGGAAACAATCTCAAAATTGGCATTCATAAACAACACCGCATCAGATAACGGAAGCGCAATATACCTGGAAGAGATATCAAACCCAATCAATTACTGCATTTTCATAAATAACGGTGGAAATGTCATATATTATGACGATACCTCCTGGTTTAGTCCTACCGCTTTAAATGCAGATTACAACTGGTGGGGAAACAACATAACCGATTTCAATCAAAACTTTGCAGATGTGGCTGAGGATGTGGAAATAAATAACTGGTATGTTTTAAACATGACAATGGCTGATGGAATTGCACATATCACATTAAATAACTTATATGATAAGGCAAATTCCAGAATACTTATTGGACAAACCTGCAAATTGCCGCAGATAACATTAACATTTACAAATGAAAACATTGATGTTGCAGACAATGCAACACTTGATGAAAACGGAATCGCTGAGGCGTCTTACATACCTAAAGCAACCCAAACATCTCTCACTGCCCATTTTGAAACAGCAGAAATCACCGTAAACAAGGCATATGTGGAAGGCAATGTGACAATTGAGGATATAGATGAATTTGACTATGGAAACGTTACAATTGAATTCAGTGTGGTAAATCCTACAACAGTTGAGGTAATCATAAAAAATGAGGATAATGAAACAGTATTCAGTAATATAACCGATAAAAGAATACTTAACCCTGATTTAGCTGCAGGAACATACACCATTACAGTAACAAACGCTGGAAACGATACAGTTCTTCCAAGCAATGTAACAAAAACATTCACAGTCAACAAGCTAACTCCAATAATAAATGTTGTCACAAATGACGTGACCTACCCTGGAAACATAATTGTGAACATTACCGGTGATATAACAGGTAGATACATAGTCAAAATCGCAGATCAGCAAATAGAACTCAACCTGACAGCAAACATTACAGAAACTGTAACATTCACAGGACTGGCAGCAAAAGAATACACAATCAATGTGACTTATGCTGAAACAGAAAACTACACAAGCGCAACAAACGACACCATAAAAGTAAGCATATTTAAAGCAACACCAACAATAACAGTAAAAGCAGAGAACACAACATATCCTGGAGACTTGATTGTAAATGTTACTGGAGATATTGATGGAAAATACACTATTAAAATTGGTAACAAAGAGCAAAACATTAATTTAACTGCCAATGTAACCAAAGAAGTAACATTCACCGAGTTATCTGCAAGCGAATACATAATTAATGTGACTTATGCTGAAACAGAAAACTACACAAGCGCAACAAACGACACAGTCAAGGTAAACATCCTAAAAGCAACACCAACAATAACAGTAAAAGCAGAGAACACAACATATCCTGGAGACTTGATTGTAAATGTTACTGGAGATATTGATGGAAAATACACTATTAAAATTGGTAACAAAGAGCAAAACATTAATTTAACTGCCAATGTAACCAAAGAAGTAACATTCACCGAGTTATCTGCAAGCGAATACATAATTAATGTGACTTATGCTGAAACAGAAAACTACACTGGTGCAATAAATGACACAGTCAAAGTAA
>NZ_CAMJUE010000091.1 GCF_946408925.1 uncultured Methanobrevibacter sp. | reverse complement strand
GAATCAATCATGAGGGGAACAATATTTGTTCTTGGAGAAGTGAAAAGCCTGGGCAAAAATGCGGTTATGGATGAAACCACTACAGAAGATCTTGATAATTTAAAGGAAATCCTCACTGAATACGGTTTCAGCCTGACTGACGAGGATTATTCAAATTTTAAAAAAATAGTTAATATGCAATAAACGGATGGTGAAAATATGAGTGAACGCAGAATTGCAATGGTTGGAACACCATGCGAGATTATGGCAGCATCCAAATTACAATATTATACCGACAGTCCGATTGAAGTCAAACTGGGGCTGTTCTGTATGGAGAATTTCTCATATAAATACTTTACAAATCTTTTAAAAGAATATGACTTGAAAATGGACGATATTGAGAAATTCCGAATAGAGAAAGGATTCGTATTCTTATTGTTGAAGACCCATGAAACTTTAAAAATTCCATTGTCCGTTGCCAAAAGGATAATCAGGAAAAACTGCAACATATGTGTTGAGCTGACCTCTGAAACATCAGACATCTCAATAGGATCCATAGGTTCCGAGGACGGATGGTCAACACTGATTGTGAGAAGCGAAAAAGGTGAAGAAATAATCAACGGAGCAATCGAGCAGGAATTCATTGAAGCCAAACCATTCAATGAATCACAGTTCAAATTATTGAACAGTATTGCAGAAAGTAAAACAAGAAAGAATATGGAATTTATTGAAAGAAGAGAGTTTTTAGCAAGACCGGTACTGTATCAAAGGGAAAAATCAGATGATTCCATAGCATCTGAAGTGTCACAGTCTGAATTTAAAGATTTGAAATCCAATGTCATTGATGTCGGAGCATGTGTATTGTGCGGAGCATGTGAATATGCATGTCCGGACAATCTGATAAGTATTGATGATACCAAACCGATTATGAAAGGCGAATGCCCTCCCGATTGTCATGCCTGCTTTGCGGTATGTCCAAGGACATTCCTGCCTGAAGACCTGAGAAATGATAACTCAAAAGCAATCGGCGAGTTCATAAGGGTATTGACAGTCAAATCACTGAAACATACTCAGGGACAGGACGGTTCCATTGTCACAACCCTTCTTGATTATCTTCTCACCAATAAGATTGTCACCGATGCGCTTGTTGTTGACAAGCATGACAATCTTGCATGGAAACCTTATGCAAAGATTACAAGAGGCATTGACGAGATTATCAAATCCGGAGGAACAAAATATTCAGTCTGTCCGGTTTTCAAAGCATTAAGTGAGGTGGATTAAGAATGTCATTTACTGTTGAGCGTAAAATAGAGATATGTAAACAGAGCAATGACCGACCGGGATGTTGCTGGTATTTATGTGACAATCCGAAAAGGGCAGCCTGTAAGAACTGTTACAGCTGCTATTCAAATTGTCCGCATGGGGTTTATGAGGTAATCAATGATGAGCCTTTACCAATTCATCAGGAAAATTGTGTTGGATGTAAGATATGTGAGGAAATGTGTCCGACACATGCAATATATGTAAGGCCTCTTGCCGATGAGGGAAGAGGGATATGGTCAAATTCAACAATGGTTGAAATCAAGCGAAAAAGCCAATCCGGCTCATACAAGGTGAGAGGTTGCGGTCTGACAAGAAAAATACCTACTTTTGATGATTTAAGTCTGCTTCCGGCACAGGTGTCAAGACCTCCAATAGACTCCTATCGTGAAACCTGTAAAACATCAGTCGTTCTTGGAGACAGGTTTGCCGAAAACCCAATTGAAATCGACACTCCAATCATGATCGGAGCAATGTCATTTGGTGCTTTAAGCAAGGAGGCTAAAATTGCATTGGCTATTGGAAGCAGCAAAGTCGGCACAATCACAAACACCGGTGAAGGAGGAATGCTTCCCGAAGAAAGGCATTATGCCGATAAGCTTATTGTACAGTATGCATCCGGAAGATTTGGTGTTTCCGCAGAATATCTAAACAATGCGGAGGCCGTTGAAATCAAGATTGGTCAGGGTGCAAAATCCGGTATGGGAGGGCATCTGCTTGCTCATAAGGTGACTGCTGAAGTTGCACGTGTGCGTAACATTCCTGAAGGAACATCCGCATTAAGTCCTGCAAGACACATGGATATTGTCGGACCTGAGGATTTGGGAATGAAAATCGACCAGCTGAGGGAAATCACCGACTGGAAAATCCCGATTATTGTCAAGTTCGCATCCGGTAGGGTGGAGCAGGATGTTAAAATTGCCGCAAAGGCAGGTGCAGACATTATAGTTGTTGACGGTATGCAGGGAGGAACAGGTGCCGGACCTGAAGTTGTCACAGAACATGCAGGTATTCCGACAATCGAGGCAATTGTCAGGGCAGATGATGCTCTAAAAGAGATTAACTTAAGAAGCGAGGTCAGTCTGGTGGCTGCAGGAGGTATCCGCTCAGGTGCTGATGTGGCTAAAGCAATTGCTCTGGGTGCTGATGCCGTTTATGTCGCCACTTCCGCACTGATATCCATCGGATGTAAGGTTTGCCAATCCTGTTCTGAAGGAATATGTCCGAAAGGAATTGCAACACAGGACAGGGTGCTTAGAAGAAGACTTGATCCAATCAGGAAAGGACAGCAGGTCGCAAATTATATTGAAGCGATGACTCAGGAGGTAACATCACTGACTCAGCAGGCAGGTAATACTGATATTGAAAACCTTGAACGTCAGGACCTTGTATCTCTGACTATGGAGGCTTCACAGTTAACAGGAGTGCCGATGGTGAGTACACAGTACTAGATAATGTTTATTGAATTTTAGGAGAGATTATTATGGCAGCATTTGAAAGGGCTAAATCAGGAATTCCGGGGCTTGATGTGGCTTTGGACAATATTCGTTTAGGGGATAATGTAGTGTGGAATGTCACCAATCTCAATGAGTTTTCCTACTTTGTCGACCCTTATGTAAAACAGGCAAAAAAAGACAATAGGAACCTGATATACATCAGATTTGCCAATCATGATCCGTTGATTGAAATGACTGATGAGGATTTCCTATTGCTTGAACTTAGGGAAAATAATTCCGATAATGAGTTCTGCATGATTGAGCGTGATGGAATTAAGATTTATAAGGTTAACCCATACAACCAGTTCGAGACATTCACTCTGGAGGTTCACCGAATCATTGAAAAGGAAGGTCGTGATGCATTTTATGTCTTTGACTGTCTCAGTGACCTGCAGGTGGTATGGTCAACGGATCTGATGATGGGCAACTTTTTTAAGGTCACATGTCCGTTCTTGTTTAAATTGGACACCATTGCATATTTCCCAATAATTCGGGGCAGACACTCATATGATGCCATAGCAAAGATTCGTGAAACCACACAGCTGTTTCTGAATGTGTACTCAAACTCTCCCGATGAGATTTACTTCTCCCCGTTAAAGGTTTGGAACCGCTACTCCCAGACAATGTTTCTGGGGCATAAATTCAACATCCTCACAGGTTCGGTTAAGGTCCTGCAGGATGGTCAGGAACTCAGCAGATACTACAAAACCATAAATTCCGATATCTATCAGAACGGCCAGACATTGGACAGTTGGGAGAGGTACATGCTTCAGCTGAGAAGGGAGTATGGCGAAGGAAAAAATATAGATGAGGAGTGCGATAAGATCTGCGAGCTCATGATGACCAAGGATGAGCGCATGCTTTCCAAAATCAAGGAATACTTCACCTTTGAGGATTATCTTACCATCTATGACCGCCGTGTGGGAAGCGGACTGGTCGGGGGTAAGACCTGCGGAATGCTTCTTGCAAGAAAAATCATCGAAAAGAACAGTCCGCAAATCTACAATGAGGTTTTTGAGCCTGATGATTCATTTTATATAGGTTCTGATTTGTTCTATACTTACATTGTTTCAAATGGTCTGTGGGATTTGAGGGTAAATCAGAGAACCAAGGAAGGATATTATGAATATGGTGAAAAATTGGAAATGGCCCTGATGGAAGGGGTTTTCTCCGATGAGATTAAAAAGGGTTTCATTCAGATATTGGATTATTTCGGTCAAAACCCTATTATCGTACGTTCAAGTAGTTTTCTTGAAGACGGATATGGCAATGCATTCGCCGGAAAGTATGAATCTGTGTTTTGTGTAAATCGTGGAAGCCTTGAAGAGCGTCTGGAAGCCTTTGAGGAAGCTGTGAAAATCGTTTATTCAAGCACCATGAATATTTCGGCACTGGAGTATAGGAAACTTAACGGATTGGATGATACTGATGAGCAGATGGCTCTTCTGGTTCAGAGGGTTTCCGGCTCCTATTGCGGGGATTTTTTCTTCCCGACCGCTGCAGGAGTTGGGTTTTCATACAGTCCATACTCTCCGTTGCCTGACATGGACAACAGCAAGGGAATGCTGAGGCTGGTAATGGGTCTGGGTACCAAGGCGGTGGACCGGACCAAAAAGGACTATCCGAGAATCATCAATCTCGACAAACCCGAAGTTACTTTAACCAAAAGCATCAAGGAAAAACACAGGTACTCCCAGCATTACCTTGATGTAATTGATCTTAAAAACCTAAGCCTTCATGACGTTCCGGTCGATGATGGATTGGATGTGGTTCCAAGACATGCCAAAAGGGTGCTCGTTGAGCATGACCGTGAAGCTGAAAGAATGTTTCGTGACCGTGGAAATCCAAGGGAAATTGTGTTTGTCAACTGTGAGGGCATGGTAAAGAATAAGGAGTTCATAGGTGTGATGAAAAATATCTTAAACACGTTACAAACTGCATATGATTATCCTGTCGACATAGAATACACTGTAAATGTCGGCGAGGACAATTCATTTAACATCAACCTCCTTCAATGCCGTCCGCTTCAGGTTTCCGTAAATAATGAGGATATTGAAATGCCTGAGGATGCAAATGTGTTCTTCCATATCCGGGACTCCTCAATGGGAATGTCTAGGAAAAACAAGATTGACACAATCTGCTATGTTGATCCCCACAGGTATTATGAGTACCCGTATGCTCAGAAAAGCTCACTTTCAAGGGTCATCAGTGACGTGAATGCATACTGCAGGGATAATGGCAGGACTGCAATTTTAATTGTTCCCGGAAGAATTGGCACATCTTCTCCTGAACTGGGTATTCCGGTAGTGTTTGCTGACATAAGTCATTTCACAGCAATCCTCGAGGAGGCCTACAGTGAAGTCGGCTATATGCCGGAACTGTCATTTGGAAGTCACATGTTCCAGGATCTTGTGGAAGCGGAAATCTATTACGGGGCACTGTTTGAAAACGACAAGAAAATAGAGTTCAACAAGGATATGATTTATGACTATCCGAATATTATGAAGGATATCAGTCCTGATTTGGCTGATGAAATCTATGAAATGGTTCATGTTATAGACTTCAGTGAGGATAAGGCTGAATTTTATCATGACATGAACCGTGATGAAACAATGTGTATTTTCAAGTGAATGGAAAAGTATTCTTTTCCATCATTTTTGGGTTAGGCGGGTGGGACATATGCCTTTTTATTTGTTAAAAAAAAGATTTTTTTCAAATAAAGCAAAAAAATCGTATGACAAAATATGATGTGATCAACAGCCCTTAATGGGGTTGTTTTTCACATTTTTAAACTACAAATAACTGATTTTTAATAAGGGTTAAATTTTTTTAAAAAAGAATGAATAGGAGTTTTTCACTCCTTAAAATGCATTGGGCTTACGTTATTGTCCTTGTTGAAGTCGCTTAAAGTGATGATATTTTAGAGTTATTGAAATCGTTTGAATCTTTCGCCCAGAAGGTTATGGCATACTTTTCATTGTCTTTTTTAACAATTTCATTCAATCCTTGAGTTGTATGTTCATAGTCAGTGAGGATTGTTGTATTGTCTGTGCTTTTGTTGTATTCCTTGGAGTTATTTCATGCACTTATTAGGTTTTAAGTAATGTTTATTACTCGATTATTTCAGTTTTTCCATGTGCTGTATTGATGTTCTTTCCACTCTTCCCAAGGAGGTGAAACTGGTGGAGTCAGTTATCTTCACAATTGGAACAAATTGGTTTAATATTGCTTTAATTATTAAATCATTAATGATTCTAATAAAGTATGGAAGATAATTGCTCCAATTTCACCTCTATTTAACAGGTAATTAAATATTATCGATGTATTTGATAAGAACTATACTGTCAATGTCAGTGGCGGTGTGGCATC
>NZ_CAMJUE010000090.1 GCF_946408925.1 uncultured Methanobrevibacter sp. | reverse complement strand
ACGGAGGAGCAGTCTACTGGACAGGAGATTCAGGAACATTAAACCAATGCAACTTCACAAACAACACTGCAAACAGTAACGGAGGAGCAGTCTACTGGTCCAGTTCAAATGGGAAAATTGTTAAATGCGACTTTTTAAATAACTCTGCAAGCCAATCAAACAGTCACGGAGGTGCAGTATATAAATACACTTACACAAGTGAAATTCAGAACTGTAACTTCGCCAACAACACTGCAGGATATGGTGGTGCATTAAGTTTTAGAAGCACCGATTCGGACAAAATCACCAACTGTAACTTCACCAACAACACCGCAAAATATGGAGATGAAATCGAATGGTACAATTCAGTATGTAAAATAACCAACAGCGCATTTAATGGTGAAACTAAAGGTTACGATAAATATTTTTATACCTCATCCAAATTCACTCCCGAAATGACCATAACTTCCAATAACATCGATTTAGGTGAACAACTTGATTTGAAAGTTGAATTTGGATTAAATGACGGCATGCTTGGAAATATGACCATTGCCCTGACTGACAAAAGCAACGGCAAAAGCGTCTATTCATCACTGCATAACTTATCTAATCATATTTATCTGACAATTCCGAATTTGAAAAGGGGAACATACCGGATAAGTGCAAATTATACTGGGGACAATATTTACTCAAATACTGTAAAAACCAAGGATATTGAAGTTTACGGATGGACTTCTTCAATTGATTTTGCAGTTAATGACATTAAATGGGGATCCCCTGTCGTTTTAAATCCGAGAGTGACCTCTGGTGCAACAGGTTTGATTGACATTTATGTCAACGGCAATTATCGAGACACCTTCACAGTAGGTGGCACATACAATCTGATGGGCCTTGGAGGACCATACAGCGATATTGAACTTGTCTATTTGGGAGATGACAATTATAATCCAAATTCATCCACTAAAAAAGTCAATGTGGAAAGGTTAGACACTAATTTTAATGCACCTGAATCTATTGAATCCGGAAATCCATCCCTTGTCGAAGTAAATATCAATGAAGATGCATCAGGAAACATTCAAGTGAGATTGGACGGCAGTTCATATTCCGGAACAGTGAAAAATGGAAAATTCACATTCAATGCATACTCCCTAACAAGCGGAAGCAAATATATGACCATTAATTATGAGGGAGATTCAAAATACAATCCATTTACCACTTCATTTTATGTGCAGGTTACATTAAGGACACCTACAATTAAATTAGATATATCCAATGTTTTAGCTGGAAAAAGTGTCATAATCAAACCAGTCGCTACCACAGGAGCCACCGGAACATTCACCATTTATGTAGATGGAAAAAATATGGACCAAATCAGTTATAATTCCCAATATACTCTCTCTGCACCGCAAATAGGTAAACACGATGTTAAGGTCACCTATAGCGGAAACAGTTATTATGCAAGCAGTCAAAACCAGACAGTATTCAGAGTATATAAGTTTTATCCGATTGATGTTGAAAACACCGCAATAATCTATGGCAGCGGAAAACATTTCCAAGCTACATTTTATGATGAATATGGAGATGTATTGGTCAATAAGTTAGTTTCATTTAGAATCAATGACAAGGATTATGTCGTGATGACTGATAAAGACGGTGTTGCAGTTCTCAATATGAATTTCAACATAGGAACTTACAGCATAACCACAATCAATACGATAGTCAATGAAAAGTTGATTACAAACCTTGAGGTATTCTCAAGCATCCAATCCCAGAATATGGAAAGGGCATATAACACCGGAACCGACTTTAAGGTAAGACTGTTTGGTGAAGATGCAAAGCCACTGATTAAAGGTTATGCAATATTCCAGGTAAACGGTAATAATTATGCCGTGATGACAGATAATGATGGTTATGCAACCCTTAATGCAGGCATACTTCCTGGAACTTATACTGTGATTACAACAAATGCCCTAACAGGCGAAAGCAAGACCAATTCCCTTAAAATCTTTTCAAGCATATCAGCAGACAATATGATTAGAGGATACAACAGTGGAATGGACTTCAGAGCCAGATTTGTAGACAATAACAACCTGCCATTGGTTAATAAAATAGTAACCTTCAAAATAGGCTCTATCGAGTATGAATCCACAACAGATTCAAACGGCTATGCCATTTTAAATCAAAAATTAAATGTAGGCAAGTACGAAATTCTAATCACCAATAAAATCACCGGTGAAAAATCATTTAAAAACCTTACAATTGTCGAACGTATAACTGAAAACAATAATGTCATACGTATTCAGGGTGAAGATTCATATTATACCATTCATGTAATGGGTGATGATGGAAAACCTGTCAAAGCAAATGAAATTGTCAGTATCACCATCAACGACGGAATTTATGAAATCAGAACCAACAATAACGGTTATGCATCATTTAAGATTGATCAGAATATCGGTTCATATAAGATAACTGCGAAATATAAAGAATTCAGTGTGACCAACGATGTCTATGTTCTCGAAAAGGTCAACTATATTGAAAATCTTAATGTGAAAGACATTTCATACAAGAAGAATGAAGATATAAGCTTGACACTATCCTCATTTGCTAGCGGTTCAAACATTGAATTTATAATAACCGGAGACAACGGCTATAAAAATACATTTAACAGTGAATCCGCCAGTACAATCAGCCTAACAGTGTATGATTTAAATGCAACCAGATACAGTGTGACTGCAAACTATTATGACTTGAAAAATTTCAAATTCAACAGGGCAACCAAAACATTCAATGTGTATAAAATAGACCCAACAATCATTATCACAACCAATGATGCTAATGTCGGTGAAAACGCATCAGTTATCGTCAATATTCCAGATGTGGAAGGCACAGTAGTCATCAAAGTTGGAAACCAAGTCATTTACAATGACAGGATTGTCAAAAATGGAGTCATAATGAAAAATATCGACACACTTGCTGAAGGAAGATACCAGGTTTCAGTAACCTATAACGGAGACAATAACTACAACATGCTGACTAAAACAGATACCCTGACAATCATTCAAAACAGGATATTGACATCAATCAGCGCAGGAGACATTTCAATTACATACGGTAAGGAAGCATATCTTGTGGCAACATTGAAGGACATGTACGGCACTTCATTAGCCAACAAAAATGTATCAATATTCTTCAATGGCATGAATTCCATATTGACTACAGACAATAATGGACAAGCCAAATTGAAAGTTTCAAATGCCAAAGCAAATACCTATAATGCAGTAATCACATTTGTAGCAGATGACACATATTCCGGTTCAACAAAAACCGTAAAGGTTAGCATCATAAATCCACCAACTGCAAAAACTAAAATTACACTAACCCTTAAAAAGATCAATGTTAAAAAATCTGCTAAAAAACTTACCATACAAGCAACCTTGAAAATCAACGGCAAAACCGCTACACAGAAAAAACTAAAATTCAAGTTCAACGGTAAACAATACACTGCAAAAACCAACAGCAAAGGTGTTGCAAAAATTACAATTAAGCAAAAAATCTTGAAAAAACTCAAAGTTGGCAAAAAAGTCAAATACCAAGTAAGTTACGACAAAAAAACAGTTAAAAAGACAGTAAAAGTCAAAAAGTAGATGAATATCATCTACTTCCTTTTTTTATTTTTAATAATAATTCCATTTAAATCACATCAAACTTTTTAACAGAATTTTTTCTCTTAAAGTTAAAAAATATCTTACGCATCTTTCTCGCACAAAGATACGTTATATTTGAACATATACTTATTTTACTTTATTTTTAAAAAAAATTAGATAATTTAGATTATTTTAATTATTTTAGGTTAAATTATCTGTTATTTATTTTTTTAAAGTTTACAAATATTTATATATTATTAAAACATATTATTAATTAATTTACAAAAAAATATTTAAGTATTATTTCAAATGTAATTAAGAATTTGATATCATACTCTAATATATCCAGAACATTATAATCCATTATGTAATTTATCATATATTACCAATATGAATAAATGCATTTAAGGTACGGAATATGAGTGGTAAAATTCATGATTTAAAAAATGTCTCATGAAAAAATTTGGAAGAGGCATTAATGAAATACCAAAGTCGAGATGCCATATAGATAGAAATTTTAAGATTATTTCATGAGTGTGATGTTCAAATAATTTAATGAAATAAACAAATTTATATTAAAAAACACATATTAAATAATAATCATAGGTGTCGATATGACAATTGCAGTAATTATGAGAGTTAATGATGGTTTGGTTTTAGCAACCGACAGTGCTTCATCAGTTACATTGCTAGATGAAGAAGGAAATGAATTTGTTTATCATGTATATAATCATGCGGACAAAATTTTTAATTTGAAAAAAGAAAAATCAATTGCATGTATGACTTGGGGTGCAGGTAATTTAAGTGACAAATCTATTTCAACTATTGCAAAAGATTTTAGAAAAGAAGTGATGGGAAATATAAAGGAATTTACTGTAAAAGAAATTTCTGATGAATTTAAGGAATATATAAAAAAAATAATTACCGATGAAGACAAAGATGTCGGTTTTATCATATGCGGATATTCAAACAAAGATGAATCTGAGGATATCCCAGAGGTTTATGAAATTCAATACACCAATGGAGAATTACAAGACCCAAAACTCATAAATGAAGGTCAACCAATATTTATAAACTGGTATGGTGAAGGCCAATATATTTCTAGATTAGTGTTGGGTTTTGATCCACTTTTAGACAATATTATTAATGAATATGATATTTCTGAAGAAAATATTATGGAAAATATTAAAAATAAATTAAGTTTACCATTAGGTGTTCCATCAATGCCTATTCAGGATGCTATCGAATTTGTTGAAACATTAGTGTATGTTACCATTCAAATGTCAAAATTTGTTCCAGGAGCACAAACTGTTGGTGGAGAAATTGACATTGCAGTTATTACAAAACATGAAGAATTTAAATGGATTAAAAGGAAACATTATTATAATAAAGAACTAAACCCAAATGACAACAGGTGATATAATGGAATACAATTCATGCACAGTAAGTTTTCCAAAAACAATACAAGCTGAACATAAAGCGGTATATTCAACTATCAGTGGAATATATAATTCTAGTTTATTAGGGAATAGTTGCCCATTATTTGAAGAATTGGATCAAATAAGTGCAGAAATGGCTCAAGGCAATCGTGTGAAAATCGATTTATAAAGGAGCATCCTTTTTATGACATACGATGTTTATTTACACCCTAAATATTTGAAAAAATATCAGAAACTTGAGGATAAAGACCCTCAAGTTTATGATTTTATTAAAATTGGGTTAAATAAACTTAAAAAAAATCCATTTGATAAAGAAAATAAAAAATTAAAAGGCACATGGAAAGGATATCGTAGAGTAAAAGTTGATGACTATCGAATAATTTATGAAATAGTTTATAATAAAAAATTAGGCGTTAATGAAGTAAATGTCATTAAATTTGGACCTCGTAAAAATGTATATGTTAAATCATGAAAACATGTTTGGATAACTTAACACTTGCTGAACACCAAAAAGCCAAAAAATCATTTTTTCAAATGAAATAGATTAGATTCAGATTTATTTTCATATTAATTAGAAAAATGCAACTTAATTTGTTTTACTGAATGTTATTAACTAAAACATTCAAGATGAATCACTCTTCCAATTATAAGAAAAACACCGATAATTTTTATTATTCAAAATACAAACCATTACTTAAAAAACCCCTAAAAAACAAATCCAAAAGGAGCGATTCTGATTCATGAACAAAAAGTACCTTGCGATAGATGTTGGCGGAACCTCCATAAAATACGCCATAACCGATAAGAATGCAGAAATAACTAATTTAGATGAAATCAAAACCCGAAGGGGACAAGGAGAATTATTTGAATCGTTGGATGAAATAATCTGCCCCCACCTGAATGAGATTTCAGGCATTGCAATGTCCTTTCCGGGACGGATAAATGTTGAAAAGGGAATAGTCAATATAATAGCAACGTTCAAGTGGATCTGCAATCTCCCCCTAAAATCCATGCTGGAGGAGAAATACGGCATGCCGGTGTGGATTGAAAATGACGGGAAGTGCGCCGCATTGGCTGAGTTTTGGAAGGGAAACCTGTCCGGCATAGACAATGGCATGGTTATCGGACTTGGAACTGAAATAGCCGGAGGGATAATTCTCAATGGAAAGCTATATCGGGGAAGCAATGAATCCGCAGGAGAGATTTCAAGCATTCTCAGCGATTTCAAAACTCACGATAACTCAAAAAGGTTCGGCAAAATCGGAGGCCATAAAAATTTAACCAATGCATATAATGATGAAAAAGGCACCGGCGATATTGACACTTATGAACTCTTTGAAAAGTACAGTGAAGGGGATGAAACCGCAAAAGA
>NZ_CAMJUE010000089.1 GCF_946408925.1 uncultured Methanobrevibacter sp. | reverse complement strand
TGTTCTCTTTCAGGAATTCCAATGTATAACGGATATCCTTTTTCTTCAACAGCAGTTCTTGCTTCATAGTTTGGCCTAGTTTTACTTACACCAATAACTTTCATGTCATCTTGAGCAGCTACAGCATCAGCCACTCTTTTTCCGATGGTTCCATAACCATTTATTGCAACAGTTTTCATTTTAATCCCTTTTTCATTATAATATTAAATATTATATGAATTAATCTCTGTTTTTCAAGTTATATATAATTTAACATTTGAATTTAATCGATTTTGCCATGGCATTCATTAATGTCTCATTGTCGCACTGTATCATGACATATTTCTCATTGTCTCCCGCAATGCCGAGGTAATGGTAGTTCACCTCACCAATATCCCGGGCACTGCTGAAATGTATCACTGTAGTGTTATTGACTGTTGTAATGTTGGCTGTTGAATCATTTGCACATATCTTCTTATAATTTTCAACCAGTTTGTCCTTGGTGCCGTTTGATTCAGAGTACAGTATGTTAATCTTTTCGGTTTCATTCATGTAGTTGACTGATGAGGTAATGTTGCCGTTCATCATTATGCTTGTTTTTTCAAGGGTAATGTTTTGAGGCAAATCCATTGTAAAATATGAGTCAAAATCATATTGCTTGAATGTTGCATTTTCTGCGGCAAATCCTGCATTTGCAATCAGAAATGCTGTTGCTGCAATCAAAAATATAATTCTTTTGTTAATCTTCATATTATCACTAATATTAGTTAAATGTTAAAATTATTTAAATGTCAGTGTTAAAATTAATAGTATGTTTAAGTTAAATTATGTTGTTGAAGGTGAAGGCGAAACTTTACTTTTTATTCATGGTCTTTCAGACAATCTGATTTATTGGGAAGCTTTGGCAGGAGCCTAAAATGCAATTATCAGGTTATTCGTGTGGATTTGCGGGGGCATGGCGAATCACCGCTGGGCAGTGATGAGATAACAGTGGATGTATATGCCGATGATTTGAAAAGTCTTTTAGATGATTTAAACATTGCTAAAGTTAATATTATTGGATTTTCTCTGGGAGGTGCAGTTGCTCTTGATTTTACCATCAGATACTCCGATATGGTATCTTCGCTGGTAGTGATGTCCAGTTTTTCAAAATGCGATGAGCATTTTAAAGAAATTTTCAGGGAGTTCAAATTTCATCTTTCAAACGGTTTTGAGGATTTCTATGACTACATGATTCCCAAGGTATTGTGTCCTGAAGTTATTCAAAATAATAAAAAGGAACTTGAAATACTAAAGGGGATGTCTGCGCCTGCCGCCAACATCGAGGCTTATATCATGGCATGTGATGCATGTCTGAATTTTGATGTTGATGATAAATTGGGCGAAATTGAAGTTTCATCACTGATTCTTTCGGGAAAATACGATAAAATATGTCCTTTAATGTATCAGGAAAATCTTCATAACAATATTGAAAACTCAAGGCTAATCGTATTTGACGATTTAAGGCATAATCTGCTTGTCGGTAAAAACAATCAAAAAATAGCTGAAATCCTAATGGATTTCTATAAAATAAGTTAAAAGCGGAATTATTCCACTTTAAATCCTGCTTCTTCAACAGCTTCGTTAATGTCCGCATCACTTACATCTGCAGACATAGTGATTTTTGTTATTCCGGAATCAAGGTCGGCTTTTGCATCATCAATTCCGTCAACATCTTTTAAACATAATTCCACAGCGTTTACACATGATGGGCAGTGCATGCCCACTACTTTTATTTCTTTTTCAGCCATAATTAATCACCTTTTTTTCGATAGTAATAGTTTATGTTGTCGCATTATTTAAACTTTTAGTCATGCCTAACTTTTTGGCTCTTTTGTAATCTCTTGAAGTTAGCCTGTATCTTGTCAATGTTGATGAATATATTATCACGATAACTGATCCTATATTGTGAATCAGTGCTCCCTCGATAGGATTTAAAACTCCCAAAATTGCCATGGCCATTGCAATGGCATTCAAAGTTAGGGCAAAGGCGATACTTATGCTGATTGTCCTTATTGTTTTTCGGGATATGCCGATTAAATGGGGAATGTCTTCAATGTTGTCCTTGATGAGTGCAATGTTTGCAGCTTCAATACTCACATCACTTCCGATTTTACCCATTGCAATTCCGACATTGGCTTTTTTAAGTGAAGGAGCATCATTAACTCCGTCTCCAATCATTGCAACCTTATGTCCCAGAATCTGTTCCTCTTTGATGTAGTCTGTTTTGTCTTTGGGAAGGCAGTTTGCCCTGACATTTCTGACTTTAACCTCTTTTGCAATTGCATTTGCGGTTTTTTCGTTGTCTCCGGTAAGCAATGTGGTTTTGACTCTTAACCGTTTCAATTTGTTTATTGTCTGCTTTGAACTGCCGCGCAATGTGTCTGCAAGCAATACTCTGCCCATGATTTCATCATTTTTTGCAACAATGATTTCTATCTTATCATTTTCAGGCATTTTATCAGTGATGAGGATATTTTCTGATTCGATGAGTTTCCGGTTTCCGGCAATTATTTTTGAACCGCCAATGTATCCGGTAACTCCCTTTCCGATTTCCATTTTAAAGTCTTCAACATCGTCCAGGTCATTTTCACCGTAATGCTTTACTATAGCCTTCGCTATGGGATGCTCTGATTTGGATTCAAGGGATGCAAGCAGATGCATCATTTCATCCGGTTTGTCTGAAATGATTTTAACCACTTTTGGTGTTCCGTATGTCAATGTCCCGGTTTTGTCAAATACCAATTCGCTTATCCTGGCCAGCTCTTCTATTGACTCTCCGTCCTTAACCAGTATTCCATATTTTGTCAAATTTCCGATTGCGGCCATTATTGCTGTCGGAGTTGCAAGAACCAGTGCGCAAGGACAGAACACTACAAGTATTGTCACTGATCTTATTATTTCAAATGTGAATAGATATGTAAGTACTGCTGCAGTAAATGCTATTACGACTATCAATGTCGCCCACTTGTCGGCAGTCCTGACAATTTTGGCATTTTCCGGTGAAGAGGATTCCACAAGTCTGATTAGTTTTTGAAGGGAACTGTCCTTGCTGACTTTTGTGGTTTTCATTGTAAATGATCCGTAAAGGTTTATTGTTCCGCTGTACACTTCATCGTTTACCTGTTTGTCAACCGGCAGTGACTCTCCTGTAAGTGTTGATTGGTCAATTGAGCTTTCACCGGATATTATGATTCCGTCTGTAGGTATGCTTTCACCCGGAAGCACTTTTAGAATATCTCCAACTTTAACATTTTCAACAGGTATTTTTTCTTCAATTCCATTTTTGATTCTTGTTGCAAACTGTGGTGTCATATTTGCAAGCTCTTTAATTTTTCCCTGTGTTTTTGACACGGTGTATTCCTCTAAAAATCCTCCGATTGCCATGATTGTTGCGATTTCACCTGCGGCAAAAACTTCGCCAATGATTATTGATGCAATGATTGCTATTGTAACCAACAAATCAGCTTTTATATCAAATTCTGTGATTAATCCTTCAATACATTCCTTAAATATAGGTATTCCACATAATATTACGGCAATTGATGCAATGTAGTCGAGAGATAATGTGAAACTTAGGATTAAGCTTATTGTAGACATCATTATGAGGAGGATGTCTATTTTTTCGTCTCTTGTGAATTTCATTTTAAACAGCCCCAATAGTATAGGCATACCCCTTAGGGTATAAAGTTATTTTAAAAAAAATTAAAGTCTGGAGTAATATTCCAAAATTGATGATATGTCTCCTATTGCCTCATCAGCATCATTTTCTTCGATGGCCTGTTTGACACAATGTTCAAGATGACCTTCAACAATAATGTGTCCAACCTTATGCAATGCTGATTTTGATGCATTAACCTGCATTAATATTTGTTCACAGGGAATATCTTCATCAATCATGCGATCAATGGCATTCAACTGACCGATGATTTTTTTTATTCTTCTATGTAAATTTTCACTATCCATACAATCTTTCATAAATAACACTGCCTATACCTACATGGGTATATGATTTTTTATCTATATAAATGTTATGAAAAAATTTAAATTATTTAAAAAAATATAATTTATATAAGTAAAAAAATTTTGAGGATATTATGGATATAAATAAAAAATATAATGACAAGGAATTAACCATAGAAGTTGGTCAAAAAGTAGATACAGTAACTGCTCCTGATTTTCAAAATGCAATAATGGATGAAATGGGAAAATTCGATTCATTAATACTTGATTTTGAAAATCTTGAATACATTTCAAGTGCGGGATTAAGGGTTCTTGTAATTACTCAGAAAAAACTAAAACCGGAAGGAATACCATTTGTTATTAAAAACACAAATGATACCATAAAAGAAATATTTACCATGTCCGGTTTTGATAAAATTCTTGATATAGAATAATGCTAAAGAAAATTAATCTTTAGCCATATTTTCACATCTTTTTTTTAAAATTAAACTATTTTTTCATAATCTTGGATCAATACAAAGATTTTCCACTTAGTTTTTATTGAATGATTTTTTTTGAAATTCCTACATTGCAGGGCATGTTCTGTAATCTAAAAGGAGTCATTAATTTGTAACAAAATCAATATCAGTTAGAATTTTAATCTGAAAAAAAATAAAAAAAGGAAGGAGGAAAATTTCAAGATTATGCTTGATTTTCCATTTCTTCAAATTTAGCCGGGAAGTATTCATCTACTACATATTCCAGACCATATTTGGAGAAAGATTGCTGTTCTGCTTTTTTACCAATTTTAAGCATCTTTTTAATTTCTGTCTGCCAGAAATCAGTTTTATACCTTGGGTCTTTAGAAAGCTCTTTAAGCCTCATGACGTCAACATCTTTTAATTTATCAGTCGGCAGGTCATAGTTGATAATGTCTGATGCTGTTACTCCGATGAATTTTGCATCAGGAGTTGCAAGGTCATGGTTAACGTGAGCCAATTTTGCACTTCCGGAAATAATTACCTGTGCAATGTGGAATCCCCAAGGGTCTCCGTCGTTACAGATGTATACAGGTAAGTCCAATTCGGTATTAACCCTTTTTATGAATCTTCTGGTAGCACGGGCAGCCTGTCCCTTAAGCCCAACAATCAGACAGTTGAATCTTTCATGTGCGTTTTCCTGCACGAGCCTGTGGAACATTCCCATGGTTTCCACTGCAAGTACCTTATCCACGTTGTGGTCTAGGAATTCAACCTGGTCGATTGTAGGTGAAATTGTATAACCTGATTTTCCCATTTTTGAAGCATTGACTTCCACTTCATCCAAAAGGGTAATGTCTCCGTAAACTGATGCACCGTCCTCCTCAGGCATTAATCCTAAGTCTTCACGTGTTGTTCCAAGAGTCACTTCCAAATCTTCTCCAACGATGTTGGATTCCTGTTGTGATTTGAAGCTGATTCCCCAACCTTCGGACACATAGTACATTTCCCTGATGGTAGCGGTTTTTTCACGGGCAACAAGGTCTTTACAGAAGTTTGCAACATAAACCATCTGACCTAATTTTCTGATTTGTTTCACATTACCTAGAGATCTTCTACCGAATCGGTCACCTAATACGTAGTATCTTTTTGCGTTATCATAAACAATGTTTCCTGTACCTCTTGATGGTACTTTAACACTAGGAACTTTATTTTCTTCAATTTCTTCAATGATTTCTTGACCTAATCCTTTGAGTTTGTTAAAGGTGTACTCCTTCCTAAGTTCTTTATGTGTTTTTCCATTTTTTTCTGTTTCAGCCATTCAAATCACCTAATCTTCAAAACCGTCTTCTACATCATCTTCCTCAAAGTTATCCAATGCGGATTTGCCCTCTTCAACTGCATGTCCGTATTCGTCAACTTCTTCCATGATGATTGCATCAAGTTCTTCTTCTTCCTTTTCATCCTCAACTTTCTCACCAAGCAATTCCGCAAGAGCTCTCTTGGTTACTTTTGCAAGCACTTCCTGGTATTCCGGAACTCCGGTTTCACCGAGTTTAGCAGCTTCTTCAATAATAACTGGAACATATTCCTCAAATACTTTTGAACGTTTTTCTTTTTCTTTAGCTGCCCTTTTTGCTCTTAAATGTTTTTGTAACTGACGGGCTAATTTCATGGTTGCCTGTCTGATTTCATGAACGATTTCAGGCTCGGGTGATACACTTTGTTTTCCTGTTGAAAGGTAAGGCACTTGGGTTGAAATAATGTTTACAAACATTGTCAATGGAGTGTTGTCCATATCCTTTAAACCGTAGCGTTTCCAGTCGATACTTTTAAGTGCTTCTGTGATTGCACAGCTTCCTGCATCGAATGTTAATGGAACCCTGTTTGCAAATCTCATAATTTCAGATTTTCTTTTCTCATTAACAACTCTACCGGAATCTCCGCCGTATGCAAGACCCGCTTCAATGATGAATGATACACCACCTGCATAGGTTACAGGTT
>NZ_CAMJUE010000088.1 GCF_946408925.1 uncultured Methanobrevibacter sp. | reverse complement strand
ACATTTGA
Organism: uncultured Methanobrevibacter sp.; assembly: GCF_946408925.1. Classification (GTDB taxonomy): domain Archaea; phylum Methanobacteriota; class Methanobacteria; order Methanobacteriales; family Methanobacteriaceae; genus Methanocatella. The sequence goes on along the minus strand of NZ_CAMJUE010000088.1, from coordinate 6,510 downwards.
TATTTAAAAGTGCATTAAAATGAGTCTTCTTGAACAACTTACAATCCAGCACAGAAATACCGTTTTCACTTTGCAGATGCTTAAAGCCCATGAGGATAAATATGATTTATTAAATATAGCATTAGTAGATGATGTTAATGCTTATGCAAGAAAATGGTATTATCAAGGTGTAGCTCTTAATTTAATTAATGAGGATTTTGACTTAGGAGATGTTGACATAGATAATCCTAACGTGCAATGTTTTTTTGCTCGTTTTAATAAATTTCCTTTTAATTTTGACTATTGCAAAGATTATCAGAAGTTTTGTGACGAATTATACTCAAAATTTCAAAAACATCCCAAATATAAATCAGAATATCTTTGGGAATTTGCGAAAACAGTTTTAAAAGAAATTTTGGAGCAAGATAATGGTGAAAATTTACATAAAATTCATAATGATAAAGCATTAATTGATATTGCTCTAACAACCCATAATAAAGATCTTAGACATAAAATTATTGACAGATATAGTTTAGAAGTATTTTCATATATTGCAAAACAAAGATTAGGTTATAATATTTCAAAAGATTATCTTGAAAATTATCAAAATCAAAGTACTTTAAGATATGTTGCTCTAAATGACCCTAACAAATATATAAAGTTAAAAGCAGTCGAAAATATCTCTGACAATGATATTCTATATGAAATATTTGAAAAATCGGATAATTGTACAGTTAAAATTAAAGCTATACAAAATATGACCGATCAGGCGATGTTGAGCAAAATCAGAGAATCTTCATGTTCATATGCTTTTATTACTGAAAATAGATTAGAAAAAGTCAGGAATAATAAAATTAAAAATAAACAGAAGATAAAAAATGCTGTCAGGTTGGATGAAATCGATGCGCTAATTAAAAATGCAATTTTTTATAATGAATCAATTTTAGAGCATATTATTAACAATTCCACAACAACGCTCCAAATTCAAGCATCAAATAAACTTAAAAATGAATATAAATTGTTACTCATAAAAGAAAAAAAGTTTGGGAATGAAAGAAAAATAATTGCCATCAAAGAATATTTAGAATAGTTTTAACTGAGCTATTTATTTTGCATAATTACTTTTTGTTACTATATAAAGTTTCTACTTTTGTAACTAGAAACAATTAAAAAATAATTCTATTAATCTTTGATTTTTCATGATAATAATATGTTATTTTAAAAAATTCAGGAAATAATCTCATATCAGGAATGGTTATTAGTTGATTGTTAAAATTACAGAATAAAAAACCTTCCTTTAATTATTGATTTATATATTGAAATGATAATAACTGAAGATGTTAAATATGGACTGACATGAAAAAACAGATGCAGAGAACTATAGAATTATCAGTTAGCTCTAAAAAAAAGTTAAGGAGAAAAAATCAACTCCCCCTATTTAATTTTAATCTTTAACTTCTTTGTTGCAGCATTGTAGTTGCTGCTTGATTTTAAGGTAATTTTTCCAATATAACCCCCTTTTTTAGCCAACTTAATTTTAAAGGTTGCAACACCCTTTTTATTGGTTTTTACAGTATATTTTTTATTTTTAATCCTTAAAGTCAATTTAACTTTTTTCATCAGCCTCCCTTTATTGTCTTTTAAAGTAGCTGTAACTTTCTTGGATTTGCTTTTTAGTTTAAATGTTTTTGATTTAGCGATTATTTTAGGAGTGGCTTTCAAAACAACAATTTTAACATTACCGCTAGAACCAATATAATTATCGTCACCAGCAAAATTGATATTAGCAGAGTATGACTTTACAGGCAAATTGATCTTCAATTTAACCTGACCATTCTTATCAGTAATTTTCTTATAGGTAATGCCATTCAATTTGATTGATACTGTTTTGTCACATAAAACGTTATTTGCATTATCTTTAAGGGTTATCACTAAATATTTTGCAACATTAAAGACAGTACTCAATTCAGGTGCAATAATATTGGTTTTGATGCCAACGGTAACTGTGAAAGTGTTTGAATAAACGTCCCCCACCAAATATCCGTCAGTATAATGCCCTCCGTTATATTGAATAGATATTTTATGAATGCCCTTGGACAATCCGGATAATGTTTCAACTACAGAACCGTTTTCCATACTGTAAAATCCTTTATTCATCCCATCGACCACAATGTATGCAAAGTTATACGATACTGCAGGAGCAGTAATGTTAACCACAACATCCGATCCGACATTTACCTGACTTGGAACATCAACACTAATGTTTTCACTATTTTTAACAACATAAACTTCCTGAATTACTGGATAATAACCTCCAGGATAGTCAAATTCCAAATAAAACTTATTTAAGCCAAATTTTGTACTTGATAAATCAACTGCAGATACTCCACCATTAATAATGCCTGAAACCAACAGTTTTCCTTTTTTATCACCGGAAAAATCATAAACATTGAAGTTTCCATTCACCCATTCATGAGTCCTGATGGCCATTTTAAATTTTTCGCCAACACTCACATAGCTTGGAGCAGTGACCGTTGGAACTACAATGCAGCTGACGGTGGTTTTCAATGTTCCAAAATCATCACCAACATATGTAAATGTAAGTGTATTTTCACCCAAATGGTTTAAATTCCATGCAGGAACGTGATAAGATCCATAACCTTTAGAATAAATAATATTCTCGTTTTTAACATCATTGTAACTTACTGTCAATTTTCCTGTTGACTCACGAGGCAGATAAATATGGGCCACATTATCTGCAGGCAAATTTACATAATATAAATCAAGATATGCATCCAGTTTGGGATTAGCTGTGGGTTCATATTCAGCCACAAAAACAACATCCTCTTTCAATGTTCTGGTTTTGCCATTTTCCGTGAAATTGATTTGGATATCATACTTTCCATAAGTTGACAATAAATCTGCAGCTGCAATATATCTTGATTTATTGCTGCAATCTGCAATTTCTTCAAAATTTCCATTATTTACATCATATACAATTTTGCGTGTGCCGTTTACGAATATTTCCAATGTTCCATTGCATAGGTGATTTGAATCAATTATAATGAAACTTGGTGATGTCCAATAGTCTGATTCAACATAATATGGATTTTGAAGCCAAATATCAAAGTCTTCTTTTTCGTTTATGTTTACAGGGTGATTTATTAAAACATCCCCATTGAATTTGACTTTAATATTATATGTTCCGCAATCCAAACCCAAATCTGTCGGATAAATAAATTTGACGTAATTTTTATAAGTCCCACCATATCCATCAGTTTCAATGGAGAAATATCCGTCAGTAATGTTGAAACTCTGTCTCGGAGCATCATCAACATCTATTTCAAAAGTTCCATTTTTTTGTGATGCTGATGAAATATAAACCAGATCACTCGAATTCCAATCGATTTTATCCTGGGAGTAGTTTTCCTTAACTGTTATATAAAAATCATTATCGAGATAGGAGTCATCAGATGAAATATCCGATGAATCAGTTAATGAAATATCTCCACATTCAGTTGAAGTAATATTCTCTTGAGTTATATTTTCAGAGGCACTTACCGCACCAATTGACAATACAATCAAAATAAAACTTGCTAACAGTATCTTTTTCATAAAATCACAACCCTTTTTTAAATATTTATACCGTTCTTATATGAAATAATATTGAATTAATCTGTTAAGGCACTGACAATGGTTTAGACCACTGCATGCACAACCGATAAGTGATTAACTCATGGCTCGTTTTCCAAGTTCATATTATTAAAGTTAATAACATAACTTCAAACAAAATCAGCCACTTTTCAAGATATCAATTATCTTGCTGTGAAGTACCATGTTATTGGCGGCCACCACGACTGTCTTTTCGCTGATGCTCAATTTCGTCGAAAGTGTTTCACCGTTCTCATCCGTTATTACTGCACCCGCCTCCTCAATAATCAGTTTTGATGCAGCAATATCTATTATTCTGCTTCCTCTTAAATCAAGAAATGCATCGTATTTTCCGCTTGCCACATATGACAGTTCAAGTACAACAGAACCCAATACGCGCATCCTTCGAGCCGTATCGACCAGCTTTGAAGCTGATGAAGTGTTGGTCTTTATGAATCCACCAAGAGTCATACTGCTTATATCCACAACATCACTAGGTCGGACTTCTTTATTTCGAAGCAGACATCCGTTTCCCTTTTCGGCCTCAAAAAAACTGCCGTTTGCAAGATTGGAAATAAAAGCCAGCTCAACATCATTCAATGTTGACGGCCTACCATAGGAAACATCAGCAACAGCAATTGATATTGCATAAGCCGGAATTTCCCTGATGGCATTTGTGGTGCCGTCAATAGGATCTATTAGAAAAATAAAACTGGCCTTTTCATCATCATCCAAATCTTCACGCTGAAGCTCTTCGGACAGGACAATGCTGTTTACCGTTCCCCTCCCTATTTTGATTTCACCAATTTCTTCGCTTATAACATAAGAATAAATCGGCGCCCTTTTCAAAATGTTTATTAAGGTATCCTCTGCAATGACATCAATGAGAGATGTTGGTGTTCCATCAGCCCCGATTTTTACTGTAACGCCGGATTCCTCTTTTCCTACATATGGCCTGATTGTCCTGCTGACTTCCTTAATGATTTTATAAGCCAACTGCGTTGCAATTCTTTTGTCTCTATCTTTCATTACAACCCCGAATAAAAAAAAAAGGTTTGGAACCTAATCCAAACCGTCTCCTTTCCAGTCAACATTTCTGTGTTCATTTCTTGAATATGCGCACCTGTATCTGCTTACTGAACTGAAAAGTCCACCTAAGCCACGAGAACTCTTTTCAAAGTTGGCAGCATGTTCTTCATCAATTCCTAGGGTAAATGCCTCATGATATGAATCTATGTCCGCTCCAATAAAGAGAAATTCCCAGTCATGAGTTTCAATGAGATTTTTGACCTTGTCTTTTGTGAAGTGTCTGGAAGAGTTTTCCAGTCCGTCGGTTGTGATTACAAAAAGCACCTTGCCACTGACCTCATTGTCAAGAGAGATGATTGTTTTTCCAATTGCATCCAGCAAGGCAGTGCATCCATCTGCACAATACTGCTCACGGGTAAGCCTTTCCACTTCGCCAATAGGTTTTCTTGCATACAGCATCCTGTACTCCGTATCAAAAAGAACCAGAGTCACAAGGATTTTTTCATCTTTTTCCTTTTCTTTATCGATATAGGAATTAAATCCGCCAATCGTATCGTCCACCAGACCATACATGGATCCGCTTTTGTCCAAAATGAAGACCAGATCCATTACATTTTCATCCTCTTTTTTCGGATTGTTCTTTTCATCCAAACATTCGAAAGAATCAATATTGGTTACGTTTTCATTTTCATTGAAAAGTCCCATTTTTTACCTCCTCATCAATTTATATTAATAATTTAATTCAATGTGTATTTAAATCATGGAAAGCAAAAGCTTTAATCAATATCCAATCATAGTTTCCATTATGTTAGTTTGAATTTCCTCATCGTCTACACGGTGAGGAAGTTCAAGTGTTGAATGCAATTGCTAATATTCAAAACTATAATTAATAATAACCTATATAATAACATTATAGTGCAGGTGTTCATGATGGGTTTCTCGGATAAGGTTAAAAAGGAGTTGGGATCTAAAGATAAATCTCAAAATAGTGTAAATGATGAAATAATTGATACACAAATAACAAATGGTCAAATTAGAAACTTTAAGTATTTATATGGCCTAATTCACAGCGGTAAAAAAGAGATTGTTTTGGATTCACATATAGTTTTAAGTGATGATGAAGAGTCTGAATATAAACATGGAATTAAATTGGATGTTGACAATTTAATTATTGACGGCAACGGACATTCAATTGATGGAATAAATAAAACTAGAATATTTAACATTAATTCAAAAGTAACAATCAAAAATTTAACATTAAAAAGCGGGTATGATATAGATGGTGGGGCAATTTACATCCAAGATGGGGATGTGGAGATAACCAACTGCCAATTCCAAAAAAACACCGCAAAACGTGATGGTGGAGCAATACTTAACCATGGTAAATTAACAATCGCTGAAACCATATTTGATGAAAATTCAGCTTACAAAAGGAGTGGGGCAATTAACAACCAACCAAACAGTTATGTGGAGATAACCAATTGCCAATTCCAAAAAAACACCGCAAACAAGCATGGTGGTGCAATACTTAACTGGGGTAAATTAACAATCACTGAAACCACATTTGATGAAAACTCAACTCATCAAAATAGTGGTGGGGCAATTAACATCCAACCAAATAGCGATGTAGAGATAACCAACTGCCAATTCCAAAAAAACACCGCAAAACAAGCCGGTGGGGCAATATCTAACTGGGGTAAATTAACAATCACTGAAACCACATTTGATGAAAACTCAACTCAAAAAATTAGTGGTGGGGCAATTAACATCCAACCAAATAGCGATGTAGAGATAACCAATTGCCAATTCCAAAAAAACACCGCAAAAGAATATGGCGGAGCAATACTTAAC
>NZ_CAMJUE010000087.1 GCF_946408925.1 uncultured Methanobrevibacter sp. | reverse complement strand
TTCTGGCTGACATTGCAAGAAATGACGATAAAAGACTAGTTAGACAGGTAGCTGTTGAGAAGATTAATGACGAAAACATTATAATTGACATTGCAAGAAATGACACCCAATATAATGTTCGCATGGCAGCTGCTGAAAGAATTAACGATGAAAACGTTCTTGTTGACATTGCAAGAAATGATAATGATTGGGAGGTTCGAAGGACAGCAGTTAATAGAATTAGTGACGAGAATGTCCTGGTCGACATTGCAAGAAATGACACCCAATATAATGTTCGCAAAGCAGTTGTTAAGAGAATCGATGATGAAGATGCTTTAATTGACATTGCAAGAAATGATAAAGACTTTTATGTGCGCCAAGAAGCTGCTAAAAATATTAATGATGAGGACCTCTTGGCTGAGATTGAAGAAAACAATTCTTCCAATCATCTTCAAATTGGTGCAGATAAACCAATTAACGACGAGCTTGCCTTAAAGGACATTGTAATGAACGATAAAGATTATGGCCGCCGCATTGAAGCAGTTAAAATGATAACTGACAAGCCTATTTTAGCAGATATTGCTAAAAATAATTCCTTTTTTGTTGTTCGCCAAAGTGCTGTTGAAAAGATTACTGATGAATCTATTTTAGCAGATATTGCAATGAGTGATGAAGATACAGGGGTTCGCATGACAGCAGTTAAAAAGATTTCCGACGAGGATATTTTGCTTGATGTCTTCAAAAATGATCCGGACCACATTAATGTCCGTCCAATTGCTTTAAAAAATATTGAGGATACATCAATACTGCAAAAACTGATTCTGGAAAATTACGGATATTTTCCAATTAACAGCTACTCGGCATTCAAGCGCAATCATGACCATCTGATTTATGAGAGCATGGGATGCAGGGATTATGAAAATGTTCTTGATAAGTTTTCGGATGAAACTGTTTTAACAGACCTGTTGTCGGAAAAGCTTTTCAGTGATTTTCGAGCGTTGCTGGTTCGAAGAATTACCTCAAGTGATGTTTTAATGAATGTGGCATTGAATGATTCGGATTATCGTGTAAGGCAAGAAGCAGTCAAAAATCAAAATTTATCTGATGAAAAGACATTTCTTGAAGTAATTAAAAATGACCATAATGATGCAGTGCGCTTTGAAGCCCTAATGCGAGTAAATGATGATGCAGTTCTTGAAGACATTGCTGATGATTTAAGTCCTGTGGTGAAACTCTATGCATATGAAAGGCTGAAAAAGGATTTTGCATTAAACAAAAATCACATTCCATATGAAGAGATTGATTTAAGTTCAATAGATGCAATTGAAGATGAAAATGTCCTTTCAAGCATTGTAAACAATGGCACTACCCGCGAGATTCGAAATTATGCCTTCGATAAAATAAAAGATGAGCACATTTTGGCTGACCTGGCCGGATGCAATGGCGAATTTGCCAATCAGGCATTAACTAAAATTACAGATAAAACATTGCTTTTAAACATTGCACTGTACTCCAATAACCCGTCAGCGAAAAGAAAAGCCATCAAAAAAATTGATGATGAGGAATTTCTCACAGAAGCGATTCAGAGCAATCCCTACAATGACATTTCATCATATATAGTGGGTCGCATCAGGAAGGAATCAAATCTAAAAATCATTGCATTCAACAATTCCAATCCATACAACAGAAAAGAGGCAGTGAACAGAATTCGAAACGAGGAGACTCTGATAAGTCTAGGTGAAATCGAATGTGAAGATATTGTATGCACCACCATTCTTCGAAAAACGCATGATAAGGATTTAGTGAAATTCATTGGGCTTTCAAATCCGAGAAAAACCGTCAGAAGATATGTCGAAAGCATAACTGATGATGAGGACCTGCTGTATCAATTCTATCAAAAAGAGGTTGAATTTGACAACAGACGGGAAATAATATCTAAGATGACCAATGAGGAATATATTTTAAACCTGCTTAAAAGAGAAAATGTCAGAGAGGTTTTCGATGCTGATTTTGAAATTACAAAACAGGACATGCTGATTGACATGGTCAGGAATTCATTTACCGATGAAGCCAAAAGTTATGCTATAGAGCATATAGAAGACCAGTCAATACTTGTTGATTTGGCAATTAACTCAATTTCATATGAGGTCAAGGAGAGTGCCTTGAAAAATATAAAAGACATGTCAATACTGTCTGATTTTGTTAACAGTTCCCCGTTCACATCAAATCGACCTAAAAATGAGTCTATTTGGAAAGATTTTAACTATGATAATCAACAATGCTGGAGATTATGTTTTAATGTTCTAGTACAATATGATTTTAATGATATAAGGACGATAGAAGACTTCTTAATTGAAAATGAATTTGACATACCCATATTCTTCCATAATAAATTGAGCGATAAATCATCCATTTACAGGGTTGCATTAAACTGCAAATCAAGTAAAGTTCGCACAATGTTTAAAGATAAACTCAAATATGATAAACGTTCCAGAAATCATAAAGATGAGAAGAGACAACCACTAGCAGGGTTATCAAGTTTATTCGGATAATATTTTCCAAAATCTGAAAATTACAAATTTTAGGTTTTAAAATTTATTGACCCATCAAACGATAAATCATTTTAAATAGTATAAATTATAAAACAAAAACTATTAAAATTGTTAAATATTTCTAGTTTTAAGAGTTTATAATATTTACAAAAAAACATTAAAATGTGATTTAAATGAATTCCAAAAAACTGTCAATATTAGCTTTAGGATTGCTGATACTGATTTTTACAATGAGCGCCATACCAGTGCAAATGTACATGAAAACACATTAAATTCAAACATTACATCATCAGATAACGATACTGATGTCAATAATCAGACCAGTGACAATCAGACAATCCCTGAAAACATTACAAAAGAAAAGATTAAAACAACAGTACAGGCGGATGAAAAAGCAGTGCAATACAAAAAAAGTTCCTATTTTCAAATCAAAGTGCAGGATAAAAACAAGACCCTGTTAAAAAATATAAAACTGAAAGTAACCGTCAAATCAGGCAAGAATATTAAAGTATTCAACATCAAAACAAACTCCAAAGGTATTGCCAAATTCAACACCAAAGGTTTGAAAGTCGGCAAATATTCAGTCAATATCACTTCTACCGATGAAAACTATACCGTATCAAAAACATCCAAAATCTTTGTTGGAAAACAGTATTCCACTATGCTTCGCTTTTCACGCGTTAAAGTTCTCAAAAATAAGGATACAATCAGATTTAAAGTTGTCTATGATAAGCACAAAGGAAAAGAGGTTACCGTTGTTTTTAAAAATAAGGCAAAATATACTAAAATCCTAAAAGCAAAATTCATTTTCTACAATCCGAAAACAAAGAAAACAGTTTCAAGAATGGAATACAGTAAATTTAAAAATGGCAAGTGGGAACTGCCCGACAGAGATTATTCATTCAGATATCTGATATGGAAAGCAAGGGTATACTACATATCATATAAAACATGATGTTCCCTTTTTTACATGTAAAAACTCGAAAATCATCCCACAGGCGAAGAATAAATTAAAAATTATCTATCATAATACTCACAAAAGCTTCCAAAACTCACCTGATGGCCCAAGCGGCAATAATACTCAACATATCCTCCGGCATCAAAATCGCCGACAATTCCACCGTAACTGTCTAGAAACTCCTCATAGCAATGTCTGCAATTAAAACTACAATATCCTCCATAATCTGGTTCACTTTGCACTGTTTTATGCGTATTTTTTGGTTTTTTTGTCATATCAAATATTTTAACTTTATTATTCAGCATTAATGATTCTTTGACATACTTTCTGATATCCTCATCACTCATATCCTCATTTTGATCAATGAGTTTTCTTTTAATCATGAATTTAGCGAGATTTACATCGGATTGGCTAATATCGTTATTTCTTATTACTGAGCGGATGTCTGGTGATGCAAATATTTCCCTTATCTTTTGCAGTTTCTGTTTTTTCTCATCATTTTTTATTTTATATTCGGATATTAGCCGGTTTACTCGGGATTCCACCCCGCCACTTTTAAGCTGACCGGATTCGATTTCTGCTACAACCTGTTTTCTGATAGCCCTTCCAGCATGAAAAGGATCCAAACCATTCCTTTCTAATGCAGTGACAAAATCATTATTGTAAATAAATTTACCGCCAATTATTCTTTTAAGTTCTTTTTTTGCATACTTCTTATCAATGCTAGCCGAATATGAAATATTCACTTTAAAATTAGAGTTGTCAGCTCTTGTTCCACAATTATAACAGAAATTATCATCGCTTCCTAGTTTAGTTCCGCAATTAGTACAAAAATTGGCCATTTTTAACACTCATAAATATTTTCCAGTTAAAAACATTCCACGGCAATAATGTTTCAACATCCGTGAACAGTTTCACACTAGAATATTTAATTTAATTGATTAAAAAAGTTTTAGCTAAGCTGGAAATTTCATCTGACAGTTATCTTAACATTTTTAGTTGCCTTGAGATAATAACTGCCTCCATTATATATGATTTTAGCTGTAAATTTGCCCTTTTTAGTTAATTTGGTGATTTTAAATGTTGCCTTTCCACGGGAATTGGTTTTGGCAGCATATTTTTTACCATTAACTTTAATGTAAACCTTAACACCATTCATGACCTTGTTTTTGCTGTTTTTCAAAACCACACTGTATTTTTTAGTTTTAACTGATTTTTTGAATGTTTTTGATTTGGCAGAGAATTTGGTTTTTTCCTTATTGACTGATATCTTCACAGTTTTACCGGTAGAATTATAATCATCATCATCGAATCTGATTAGTAAATTCCTTTTACCTGATTTTGCTGTTTTAAGGATTTTTGAAGTCAGCTGAATTGTTGCAACACCGTTCTTATCGGTATTGCCAAATCCGATGAATTTTCCATTTAAGATGAAAGTGACCTTTTTGGACGGGACAGCATTTCCCCTTGAATCCTTAACACTCACAGAGTATCTGCCACCGTAATTAATAACATAACTGGATGATTTTGCAGTTATGTATACATTATCCCTCAATAGATTTCCATTGACTGAAACTGAAGATGATTTGTAGTTATATGGACTTTCAAAAGTCAATTCAAATGTTTCTTTTGTTTTGAATGGGATTTTAGCCATTTCATCAATGTCGAATCCGAAATATCTTAAAAATGAACGCATCATGTTAAATGACTTTTCACTGCTTCCATATTCAACTACCCCATGATTTGTCAATACCTCACAGGTTACTGACGGAATGCCCAAAATATTGGCTGAATCCTCTACCGCTCCGGCATAAGGAACGCCTGCAACATCATACTTTTTCAAATCATAGCCTGTTTGATTGTGTATGAAACTGGCGATGAGGTAGCTTTCATAAGTCGGTTTAAGAGTGCACATTGCACAAGTGATTCCCACATCGGTTGCACTGTGTCTTGTACAGTGAAAATCACCAATAGCTGATGCATTGACCGATTTGGCGAATTTTATCAGGGAATTTGAAATTGTACCGTTCACATTTGCGACTTCATTGAGATTTATTCCATTGTAAATACGGGTATTGTTGGCTGTTGACTGTGGAAAGAGTACCAGAAAAACATATATTGTCCCATCTATTTCACCGCCATAATTTGCCAGGAAATTGATCAGTTTAAAACCCACAACTATTGATGCAATTTCACCGCCATGGGTTCCGACATTAACGACAACAGTCTTGCCTTCACCGTTTCCGAATTTGATATAGGGACTGCCTTTTTTGCAAAGCTCAATTATTTCATCGGTGAGTGGAGTGTGCTCAACTGCATTCATCAGCGGAATATTGACGGTTATGTCATCCCTTGAACCCCAGTCCATCACGCCAATTTCATATTTGGCCTTGGCAATTGCATCCCTGGTGAGATAAAATGAGAATTTGCCTTCTGCATCAACAGGAATGGTATAATTATTCAATATGATTTTTCCATCGATTACATTTTTTTTAAGGAAATCTGTGACAAATCCGGTGATTAGAATATTGTTTGAATCAATCAGAGATGCCTGATATGAAATTCCGGTGCCTGAAGGCTCAGAGAATGTGAAGTTTTTTGTGAAGTTTGAAGGATTGAAATGTCTGCGGTCATTTGTAAAGAATGCCCTGAAATTGATTGTTTGGCCTTCGAGGTTTCTTGAGGTATTCCAGACATATACAAAGTTGCCGTTTACATCAACAGTGCACATTCCCAGCTTTTCCCCATCGACATAAACGGTCACATTTCCTTCACTCACCTCTTCAAAATCATCGAAATTCCCGTATTCCTTATAGATTCTGTAGTCTGATTCCATGTTTCCTGAAAAGTAAACGTAATCATCGTATCTTGTTGCAACAATATTGTGGCAGGTCGTATTTGCAACCGGTACATTTAAAAGAAATTTGGCGGTTGCATTGTTGTAGATTTCACTTCCGGAGTATCTGCATGTGATATTGAACTTGCCCGTTTGGCCAACAAATACCTTTGCCGATGCCACACCGCCACTGACATTGACAGTATAGTTCTTATCAAATACATCGATAA
>NZ_CAMJUE010000086.1 GCF_946408925.1 uncultured Methanobrevibacter sp. | reverse complement strand
GATTTGGCAATTGAGGAAAAAGACCATGCAACCAACAACTTCCTCCAATGGTTTGTTGAAGAACAGGTCGAAGAGGAAGAAAACGCAATGGAACTAGTTGCAAAAATCAAATTCGCTGACGGCGACAACAGACTAATGTATGAACTAAACAAGGAATTAGGTGAAAGATCACCATCCGAAGACTAGATTGAATCTAGTCTCACTTATTTTTTTTAGGTGTTTTAAATGAATTATCCTGAAGGTCCAACCGATTTGGCTCAAATTGATTCAAATGAATATGATTCAGTGCTTATAGGTGAAAATGAATTGGGATGTGTGCATTTGCATGGTCCTTTTGGGGATAAGTCATCGAACATTAAGATTGCATATGTTATAGGTATGCATCCCCTTGAAAGCAAATCACACAGGGCACTTTTTGAAAAACTGAACTGCTTTGATGATTTGAAGTACTGCTATTACCTATACAACATCAATGTTAAGGATAAGAACTCCGAAACTGAAGGCCGTCTTGAAGGCCAGCTTCTGGCTCAGGAGTTCATCAAGGATGACATTATAAATAAAAAGTATAATCTGTTTTTGGATGTTCACTCCAATCGTGGTACACGCGGACCTGGTGAGTATAAGGTCAATAATTTCATTTTTGCACCGGGCTTTGATGAAAAATCAGAGAATATTGTGAATGAACTGCTTTTAAAGATTCCGGAAATCAAGTATTATGCACCGGAGTACAGGACAAGTCCTGCATATATAACAGAACCAACCGCTGAGGCCGGAATACCTACAATTGTATATGAAACATATTCATATGAGCCGATTGAGATTTCATACGATTTGGCATGTAAGTTAATTTCTAGTGTGGATAATCTTCAATTTTAATTTTATTTTCTTAAATTTTGTTTAAATTGAAATAAACAATTATTAACTATTTTTTCATATGTTAAAATTATTTTTCATAGTTAAACTATATATAACTTGAAAACATATATTATATAGATAGACTTTATAAGAAGTGAAAAATTATGATTATTAAAGCACCCGCTAGAATACACATGTCTTTAATTGACCTAAATGGTTCTTATAAAAGAATTGATGGTGGAATAGGCCTTGCTTTATCAGAGCCACAATTTATACTTGAAGTACAGCAAACTGAAAGCGGTGTAACACTTGAATTCGCAGACACTGTTGATGATGAGGAAGCTATTGTTGAATGCTCACTGAAAATTCCAGAAGCGGCTGAAAAAACAATCAGCCATTTCAACATAGATTCCGGATTCCATTTCATTGTACATCAAACATATCCTCCACATTCCGGATTTGGAAGCGGAACTCAAATTGCTGTTTCAACAGCTCATTTAATCACTGAAACAATGGGAATTGAAATAGAAAGCAGAGAATTGAGCAGTATTGTTGGAAGAGGAGGTACCTCTGGAATTGGAACATTCACCCATGATTTGGGAGGTTTCATTGTTGACGGAGGTCACAATATCAAAGACAAGCCTGGATTCTTGCCGTCAGGTGCTTCAAAAGCAAAACCTGCAACACTGATTGCAAGATATGAATTTCCAGAAGACTGGAAAATATTGATTGCCATTCCTAAGGTCAATAAGCATATGAATGGTGAAGATGAAGTCAATGTATTCCAGGATTGCTGTCCTATTCCAAAAGAGGAAGTGGAACAGGTGTCTCATTTGATTTTAATGAATCTCATTCCGTTCCTGCTTGAAAAGGACATTAAAGAGTTTGGATGGTGCATTAGTGAACTTCAAAAAGTGGGATTCAACAAGCTGGAACATTCCCTGGATGCTAGCTTTTTACCTACAATGAAGGCAATTGAGGATGCCGGTGCATATGGTGTCGGAATAAGTTCATTCGGACCTGTTTTATACACTGTATTTGATGAGGAGAATGAGTTTATTGTAGAAAAAACAAAGGAAATAATTGGTGATGAAGGAACTGTCTTTGTCACAAAAGCACAGAATCATGGATTTACAATAGAAAAATAGATTATTTTTCTATTTTTAATAATTTTTTTTAAGCGGTTAATATGAGGCGTATTAAAAAAACCCGATCAAATCGGAATTCATTTTTAATAGCACTGATTTTTTTAGTATTGATAGTTTTTAATGTCGTACTCTATGTATCTTTAATCAGATTTTATTTTTTGGCCGGATTTTTTAAATCTTCAGTTGAAATGTTTGGACAGATTTTTACAATGATTTCAGCAATAATCATTCTGGGATTCATTTCAACAAGACTTCCCCAATTGCGGAATATGGGTGATAGCTCGCTTTATGAGATTGGATATCTGATTATCATTGGTCTTTTAAGCATAATCATATCATATTTCAATAAGAGTACAAGCACTGATGCATTAGTAGATCCGTTTGTAAGTATGTTTGAGGTATTGTCTGTTGTATTGATTTTAATGCTTGTCATGTCTAAAACAAGCTTTTTTAAAAATGTAAAGAATGATGCTGCCAATAAAAAAGATGTTGTCATTTGTTTTTTCATGTTTTTGATTATAGCTATAGTTGCCTCCACTTATGTTGTTGAGGTTGACGGTTCATATTCAAATGTTAGAAATCTTATAGTGATGATTTCAGGACTTTTCGGAGGACCTGTTGTTGGAATACCTTTAGCCATACTCTCTGGTGTTTATCGATTTTTGATGGGAGGAACTACAGCATTTCCATGTTCAATATCCACAGTCATTTGCGGATTAATGAGCAGTGCGATTTATATTCTCAATAAGAAAAAATTCCTAAAAGGATATGTGGCCGCTTTGCTTATATTTCTGTTTATAGGATTTGAAATGCTTTTGATTGTTTGGTTAACTCCTCAAAATATTTCCATTCCATATATTAATAATTTATATCCGTTGATGGTATTCGGAAATGTTTTAGGCATGATTCTATTCTTAATGATTATCAAGGAACAGGAAAAACCTGATGAAATTGATTATGAGGAGTTGAGAATTATAGAACTGGAAAATGCCGTTAATGAATATCAGAATAAAATTGACAAGTTAGAAGAGGATGTTGACCTCTTAAAAAAGAAAAATGGATTAATTAAAAAAAAGTAAAGAAGTTAAAGATTATAAACTTCTTCAGCTGAAACAATAGTGATATTATTTTTATTTAAAACGGATATGAGATTATCTATGTCATCTGCATGAAGTAATAATATTGCTTTTCCCTCTTTATCGTGACTGAATGCATAAAGATACTCTAAATCAATTAAATTATCTTTGATGACATCCAAAACATTTGTAAGGCCTCCTGGTGTGTCGTTCATTTCAACACCAATGATGTCTGTTATTTTAACGAGGAAGTTATTTTCTTCAAGCGCTTCCTTTCCTTTAATCGGGTCATCAACCACAAGTCTTAAAATACCGAATTCAGAGGTATCTGCCATGCACATTGCACGGATATTGACATTTGCGACTGTCAGGACTTCCAGAGGTTTGGCTAGGCTGCCCATCTTATTCTGTAAAAATATTGACAACTGTTTGATTTTCATATTCTCACCTTAGTGTAAATTCCTTTTATCGATTACTCTTTTAGCTTTTCCTTCAAATCTTGGTAGGGTTTTCGGTTCTACTAATGTTACTTTTACTCGTATTCCTGTTTCATTTTCTATTGATTTGCCGATTTTTGTTTGAACGCTCATCATTTCTTTTACACCGTCGAAGAAAATGTCGTTTGACACTTCAACTTTAACTTCAATCTCATCAAGTGTTCCAGGTCTTGTAACTATAATCATATAATGAGGCTCTGTATCTCCAACTTTAAGCAATGCTTTTTCAATTTGTGATGGGAAAATAGCTACACCTTTCACTTTAATCATATCATCAGATCTGCCGGTAATTCTGCTCATTCTGGCATGTGTCCTTCCACATTCACATTTTTCATAAGTTATTTTGGTTAAATCCTTGGTTCTGAATCTGATTACAGGCATTCCTTCACGTTCAAGATTGGTCAGGACCAGTTCACCAGGCTGGTTTTCACCTATGACCTGTTGGGTATTGGGATTGATGATTTCAGGATAGTAGATGTCTTCTGCTATATGAAGTCCTTTTTGGGCTTCACATTCAATGCCCACGCCAGGACCCATAAGTTCGGTCAGTCCGTAAATATTATATGCCTTGGCACCGAAAAGCTCTTCCACTCTCTGTCTTATCTCTTCGGTCCATCCTTCAGCTCCAAATCCGATTGCTTTTATGCCCAGTTCCTTTGGATCAATACCGTCTTCAAGGGCAACTTCTGCAAGGTGGATTCCATATGATGGGGTGAAAATTAATCCGGTTGTACCGAAATCCTGCATGATTTCAATCTGTCTGCGAGTTTGACCTGTGGAAATTGGGATGATTGCAGCTCCAACCTTATGAGAACCGTAATGAACACCAAAACCGCCGGTAAACATTCCGTATCCGTGGGTATTTTGAAGAATGTCATCTTCACCGATACCCATCATGGTCAAACCTCGTGCAATGGTTTCCGCCCAAGTGTCCAGGTCCTTTTCGGTGTAACCTGAAACCACAGGTTTTCCGGTTGTACCTGAAGATGAATGCAACTCCTTGATTTGTTTGATGTCAACTGCAAACAATCCGAACGGATAGCTTTCGCGCAGGTCATCCTTTGTGATAAATGGTAATTTTTCAATATCTTTTAAAGTCTCAATATCCTCTGGATAAACTTCACATTCACTGTATTTTTTATGATAATAAGGTATTTTCTCAAATGCTCTTTTTACAGTTGATTGAAGCTTTTTTAATTGTAATTCTTCAAGGTCTTGCCTTGACATTGTTTCGATTTCTTCATTCCAAAACATTTTTTGCCTCATTAAAAATTTTAATATAATATTATTATAATGTTTTTTAAACTTAAAACTTTGCAGTTGACAGTAAGTTTTTTTTAAGTCAAACTTCAATATAGTATCAGTAATGCTATTTTCTATGAAATGTAGAATAAATTGCATTGCTGTAAAACTAAAGTGGGTATAATTTCAGCAATTGATTATATATCTGAAATAGGAGAATTATGAAAAAACATAGTTTGGCTATGGTTTTTTTGTTAATTTTAACCCTATGTTTAATTTCTGCGGTATCGGCCAGTGATGAGATAGTTGTTGGCGATGCTGACGTATTGGAAAGTCAAGGTGAAACGGAAATGGATTTAACACAAACCACTGAAATAATTGAAGACAGTTGCGAATTGTCACAGGATGAATCAATGGCAGTTTACGACAGCGAAATCCAAAACAGGCCAATTGACACCAACTATGAACTTGGGTATGAGGTAACCGATAATTTCTTTGATTCATGCGAAATTGAAGAATCTGATGATGTTTTAGTTATTACTAATGCAGGTTATTTGAAAATTAATGATAAAACCACTGAAAATGTTTTAAATGGAATAATGGATGCTTCTTATGGATATATAACTTATGAAGATGGAAATCTATTGTCTTTATCATCAAATGCTGGTTCAGTATTTGTAGCATTTTTTGTAAAAAATGATGATTCTCTCACAATTGCACTTTATAATGGTTCTACAACTCCTTTATATTATGGTAATGCAGGTCCGGAAATATCCGTTAGTCTTTTGGAAGATTTAATGCTTGAAAGTGAAGATGTTGCTTCTTTTCAAAGTATTTTAGATGCCTGGACTAATGGAAAGTCAGATGATTTTTCAACATATGAATCTCATATTCCTTTTGGACTTTTAGGTGAGAGTGGTAAGCTTCAAGCTACTTTAAATTATCCCCATGAATTTGATTTGCCCTCTGCTGACAGTTTAAGTGTTTCAGAGGATTTCGATGATGATGCATTTATTTTGAAGAAGTCAAACTCTTCAGATAAAAAGGCGTCCGTCGCTGTTAATATGGTAGGTAAATCTATGGAACAATCTCAAAGTTTAAATATTTATGATTTGGGTGTTAAAGCAACAAAACATGCTTTGAATTACTTTAAATCACATGATGTTAATATTCCTAAAGATTATCCATATTTATACGTTTTAACATCTGCAGGTCATGTTAATGTTAATGGTAAAAGAACCGATGATGCTCTTGAAGGAATTTTGGATGCATTGGGATCAAAATTTAGCAAAAAACATTTAAAATCTGTAGGTGGCTCATCCTGGAAGGATTTAGTGTTTTATTTTACTGTGGTAAAAAATACTAAACAGATATCATATGCTTTAAAATATGATTCAGCTTCAGATAACTTCATTGAAAAAACAAGAATCATTCACTTTGGAGAAAATAAAAATTCAGGTTCACATTCAAACTATAAAAAGACTCACAGTCAGTTAATTGGTGATGGGAGTGTGTTGAATGTCAATGCAACCGCTTTGAATAAGACTTCAAAGGCCAATGTTACCGGTCAAAAGAATTCAACCGATAATGCAAGCAATGTTTCTCGAAATGTCAATAAGTCTGAAAAGACAGTTGAATTGCCGGCTAAAGCTCATGGAAATCCATTCAATATTGCTTATACTTTAGCTGCGATTTTAATAGTGTGTGTTATTTTTGGTATGGGATACCGAAAACGTTAAATTGTAATATTTCACTTTCGTGAAATATTTTTTTAATTTTTTTGGCTTTGTAGAAATCCTCATTTTTATTGAATTTGAGTTGATTGATAGATGTTGTAGATTGTATTTTTGAGTTTTGTTTCTTTATTTGATAATTGTAG
>NZ_CAMJUE010000085.1 GCF_946408925.1 uncultured Methanobrevibacter sp. | reverse complement strand
CTGTTGATTTCCACATTGAAGTGTCCGGAGTTTGCAAGCATGCATCCGTCCTTCATGTATTTGAAATCATCACCGCAGATGATGTCGGCGTTTCCGGTTACTGTAATGATAAGGTCAGCCTGTTTTACAGCTTCGCGAATGGTCATTACACGGTATCCGTCCATTCTTGCTTCAAGTGCTCTTATAGGATCGACTTCAGTTACAATTACATCTGCACCGAGACCTGCTGCTCTTAGAGCTAATCCACGACCGCACCATCCGTATCCGCAAACAACTACGGTTTTTCCGGCAATTACCATGTTGGTTGTTCCCATGATTGCATCGAAACTTGACTGTCCGGTACCGTAACGGTTGTCAAACAGGTATTTTGTGTATGCATCGTTTACAGCAATGACCGGGAATTTTAATGCTCCGTCTGCATGCATTGCCTGAAGCCTGTGGACACCGGTTGTGGTTTCTTCACATGCACCTTTTATATGGCTTAAAAGTTCTTTTCTTTCATTGTGAAGTACCATAATCATGTCTGCTCCGTCGTCGATGATTATGTCAGGTTTGTGGTCAAGTACCATGTTGATTGTCTGGTAGTATTCCTCATCGTCCTGTTCTCTCCATCCGTAAACATTTAATCCCAGGTCTGCTGCTCCTGCCACCGCATCGTCGTGGGTGGATAACGGATTACATCCTGTCATTGCTACTTCAGCACCACCGGCCATTAAGGTCAGCCCGAGGTTGATTGTTTTTGGTTCAAGGTGAAGGCAGGACCCGATGGTTATGCTTTTGAACGGTTGAGTTTCCAAATAATCTTGTTTGATGTGTTCTAAAACAGGCATGTGTTTTTGAACCCATTCGATTTTTCTTACACCTTCAGGTGCAAGTGACATGTCTTTTACTTTACTCATAATATCATCATTAAATAATTTATTAATGATAAAATTATGAACTTGGAAGTTATTAAATATAACTTTTTTTTGGAGATTGAGAATGAAGATATAAATTATTTTTTAAAAATCTAAACTTCACCAAAATCACCCCAAAAAACAAAAACTTTAAATGTAATGATTAAAATATATATATTTGTTAGATGCCGGGGTGGCTCAGCTGGTTAGAGCGCACGGCTCATAGGGTAATAAAGCAGTGCTCTAGCTTATTCCTGGGATACCGTGAGATCGCGGGTTCGAATCCCGCCCCCGGCATCCTATATCCCAGGAATTTATCCATCTAAAACTATTTTTATTAACTGTTTATTTGATATCATAACAATTTTATACTTTTTTTAACAGAATACTAATTGAGGATTTGAAATGATATATAATACACTTGGAAAAACAGGTTTGGAGGTTTCAAGATTGGGTTTTGGAACCATGAGGCTTCCGACCAAAACCAATAATGCCGATATCGATAAGGCAAAAGCGTCAAGAATGCTTGAGTATGCCATCGACAATGGGGTTAACATAATTGACACAGCCTACCCCTACCATGCAGAAGGCTTAAGCGGCAGCGGGGAAAGTGAAAATTTCCTCGGGGAGTTTTTTAGCCAGCATCCCGTCAGGGAGGACATCATTCTTCAGACTAAATCTCCCTCATGGGCTATTGAGAAATTTGATGATTTTGACTATTACCTTGATGAACAGCTTAAAAAGCTTCAGACCGACTATATAGACATTTACCTGCTTCATTCATTAACCGTTCCGGATTGGGAAAAGGTAAGGGATTTGAATGTTTTTGATTTTCTGGATGATGCGCTTTCCACAGGCAAAGTCAGGCATGTGGGCTTTTCATCACATATTGAGGTGGACTATGTCATTGAAATCATTGACGAATATCCCAAGTTTGAGGTTGCCCTTACACAACTGAACTATCTTGACGAATATTACCAGTCAGGAGTCATGGGAACCAACTATCTAAAACAGGTGAATATGGGAAGCATGATTATGGAGCCTTTGAGGGGAGGCAGGCTTGTGAACAACATTCCCGATGAGGTCAATGCCCTTTGGGACATGGCCGAAGTCAAAAGGACTCCTGTCGAATGGGCTTTCCAGTACCTGTGGAATCGTGATGATGTGGATTGTGTTTTCAGCGGAATGACCAGCCTCGAGCAGGTTAAAGAAAACATCAGAATCGCATCAGCAGAGGACCATATATCCGAAAACGATCAGGAAACCATAAGAGAGGTTGCCCGAACCTACAGGACATTTCTGGGAAACAACTGTTCACGCTGCGGATATTGCATGCCTTGCCCTCATGGTGTGGACATCATCAACTGTCTTACCGAGTACAATATCGCACACATGATGAACGACCCAAAGGCCAGTGCAATGCAGTATTTCTCACTGATTGATGATGATTCCCGTGCGGACAGCTGTATAGACTGTAAGGAGTGCATTCCGTTCTGTACCCAAATGCTTGATATTCCTGCAGAGCTTCAAAAGGTTTATGAATATTTCGGAAGTGATTTTGACCACTTTTAAACATCACTTCACTTCATTTTTCCCTTTTTTTAACAAAATTGAACAAATAAATATATAATTTTAAATTTTATAAACTTTTTTTATCAAATAAAATAAAACTTACACATTAATATATTAAAAATTACAAATACAAGTATATATAAACCTTTATATACTACGAAAAGGAAATATATTCTTAATAGGAAGATACTTTCCGACTATTGATTATTGGAGCTTGATTTTAATGAGCGATATCCCAGAAGAAAAAATTGAAAGAATAGCAGAACAGATGAGAGAGGACAACATTAAGTTTATACGTCTGCAATTTGTTGACATTAACGGTACAGTGAAAAACATTGTCATTCCATTCAACGGAAAGGATGACATGAGCGAACTGTTCAATGAAGGAATGCTGTTTGACGGATCATCAATCGCAGGATTCGTTGGAATAAATGACAGTGACCTGGTTTTAAAACCTGACATTAACACTTATTCAAGACTTTCATGGAGACCTGAAGAGTCAGCAACATGCAGATTCATATGTGATGTGTGGACAGCAGACAACGAACCGTTTTTAGGAGATCCCAGAGGAGTGCTTAAAAAATCCCTCAAACACATTGCGGACATGGGACTTCAGTACAACATAGGTCCCGAACCTGAGTTTTTCATTGTGGACATCGATGAAAACGGTTACCCTCTTCCATACGATGAGGCAGGATACTTTGATGTTGAACCTCTGGACAAAGGACCTGACTTCAGACGTGAATTAACATTAAATCTGGAAGACTTGGACTTTGAGGTTGAAGCTTCCCACCACGAAGTGGCACCGGGTCAGAACGAAATTGCATTCAAATTCAAGGATGCACTCAAGACTGCAGATGCAGTAATCACATTCAAACAGGCTATCAAGGCTATTGTAGACAATATGGCTACCTTTGACCAAATGGATTACAGAGTAACATTCATGCCGAAACCTTTCTTCGGCGTAAGCGGCAGTGGAATGCACTGTCACCAGTCAGTATTCAAGGGAGACAGAAACCTTTTCTCAGACCCTGATGCAGAAAACGGCCTTTCAAAAGATGCACTTCATTTCATGGGAGGACTGCTTAAACACGCTCGCGCAATCACAGCAATTACAAATCCAATCGTCAATTCATACAAACGTCTGGTACCGGGTTATGAAGCTCCAGTATACATGGCATACGGCCTTAGAAACAGATCAGCATTAATCAGGGTTCCTGCAGCACGTGGAAAGGCAACACGTATTGAATACAGATCCCCTGACCCTGCATGCAATCCATATCTTGCATTTACAGTGATGCTTGAGGCAGGTATCGACGGAATCGTCAACAAGATTGATCCGGGAGAACCTGTTGAAGCGGACATCTACAGCATGAGCGAAGAGGAAAGGGAAAGAAGAGGAATTGAAGTTCTTCCAACCAGTCTGTGGGAAGCATACCATTCCCTTGAGGAAGACCCTCTCATATTGAATGCCCTCGGACCTCATGTAAGTGAAAAGTTCCTTGAGCTCAAATACCAGGAATGGGACGAATACCGTGTCCAGGTATTTGGATACGAACAGAGAAAATATTTAGATATCTAATCTAAATATTAATCTTATTTTTTTGGGAGTTTTTTATGTCTGAATCTGAACACCGAATGATTGAAATCCTCAGAGTTCTTGCCAAGCAGGACAAACCTACCGGTTCCAAACTAATAGCCGATGAGTTGAAAGAGAAAGGATTTAACCTGGGAGAACGTGCCGTAAGATATCATATGCAGATATTGGATGAGAAGGGTTACACTGAAAAGAAAGGATATTCCGGCAGAGTCATTACAGATTTAGGTCGTGAAAAGCTTGAGAAGGGTTTGATTTATGACCAGGTCGATTTCATCTATTCAAAATTTGAAGAGATGATTTATTTAACTGACTTCCTATATATGGAACAGAAGGGAAATGTTGTTGTCAACACTTCAACCATTTATAACGAAGAATCAATCAATATAATGAAAGAAATTTTTGAAAGTGGACTTTCTGTTAGCCCTTACGTTAATATAAATGAAGATAAAAAGACCGGTGAAATTGAAGTCACAACAATATGCGGAACAACAATCGACGGCGTTCTTCTAAATGAGGGAATTGCAACACAGCCCCAATACGGAGGACTTCTCAAAATTGAAAATTCACAGCCCGTGAACTTCACTGAAATCATATCCTACAAAAAGACATCCGTTACACCCCTTGATGCATTTGCAAACTCCAACCTGACATCCGTGTTGGATGTGATAACCAAGGGAAGCGGAATAATCCCTGCCAACTTCAGGCTGATTCCGGGAATTGCAAAGGACAAGACACTTAACATCATACACAACCTTGACAAAATAGGAATTGGCGGAGTGATTGGAATATCCGAAGAGGGAAAGGACCTTTTAGGCCTGCCTGTTCCTGACGGAATGGTTGGTATAGCAATAATCGGCGGAATAACTCCGTTCTGTGCAATTAAGGAATTGGGAGAGGAGATTGACATAAAAATTGCCGAAGAGATAAGAAATTTCAACACCTTAAAACCTATAACCTCAAAAATATACTCACCGCTTACAGCACCATCAATTGAAAAGCAGCCGAAACTTCCGTTTCTGCTTTCAAAATCATGGAATCTGATTCAGCAGGTTGATTTCAATGCCCAAAAGCAGAAGGGAAACATCGTTGCGAATGTGTCATACGTCAACAGAAACAACCTGGATGAGGCATTGGAGATTATGGAGGATGCATACAACAGCAATCCCAAATACATCAATCCATACTATAAGCTGATAGACCATCCGAAAGATGACAATATGATTGGAATAGCCACAATATGCAGTTTGAGCATTGATGGAATCCTTATTAAAAATGGAATCATGAGCAATCCAAAGTACAGCGGACTTTTAGAATTGAGCGAGCCTCCACTGTTCATTGATCTTATTTCATATAACGGAACAACCCTTGACCCGCACAAGATATTTTTATCAAAGAACATGACCAGCATCACAAGCGATGACCATCCAAGCAAGATATTGGCAAGTGTGAAGGAGATACCGTACATCACACGTGACCAGGCCGTGGAACTGCTGAACATGCTGGACAATATAGGATTTTCAATCTATAAAATAGGAAAGCCAAGGGAACTGGTCTATAATTCAAAGGTTGACAACTATAATTTTGGAGTGATAACGGGTGGTGGTTTAAACTCTATCGGTGCAATTAGGGAAAAGGGAATAAATATAGAAGTAAAGGCCATTGAGACATTACTTCCATTTGAAGAGATGAACCGGCTGTAACTATATTACTGTCACATCCACATCTTCACCGTTTTTCGGATAGTGGACAAATTCAATTATGTCCTCCTCGACTTCGTAAATGTCGATTTCAATTGTTGCTCCAAGACCGCTTTCATCCAAAGACACCAGCAACCTGAAGCCTGGCTGGCCGAAATATTTGGAAAAGTCAACATTTAGAACTTCTCCTTCTGCAAAAATCCTATTGTATGAAATTTCTATATTATCATGAATTTTAACGTTTTCTTTTAAATATTCAACTGCTTGCTTTGTAGTTAGTTCCAATTCTTTCATGATATCCACTCCAATATATAACAATAGATTTTAAGATATATAAATGTTTGTATTATTACGAACAAAAAAATTTTGATAAAAAAATAGGATTATAGAAGCTCTATAATCACTTCCTTACCGTCATGGATGTGACGCATTTCAAGCAAGTCCTCACCGATTTCATTAAAGTCGACTTCAATGGATTGGTTTAAGATTTCACCTGTTAATTGCAATCCGACTCTAAGGCCTTCGCCTGTCACCTCATCCTCTTCAGTGATACCTAAAACTTCACCGGGAGCAAAAATACGATTATAAGAAATCTCTAAAACATCAGTAACATGAACTTCATTTCTAACATACTCAATTGCTTCTTCAAGAGTCATCTGAACTTCTTCTACCATAATATCGCCTAAAAAAAAGAAAAAAGAGAGAAGGAATTATAAATTCCTGTATTCTCTGATTGAAGTATATTCGTCGTCTAATTCGCCGTATGAAGCTAATTTTTCTTTGTTTGCTTCAGCGTCTAAGTAAAGGTTACCTTTACCGTTAAGACCAATATCTCCAGTATATTTAATGTATTTACCTTCGTAAGTAATACCTTCTACTTCAGGATCTACTACGACACCGTCGAGAACAAATCCTTCGAGTAATCTACCGAGGAATCCGTGAATGATGATATTACCGTTTTTCATTTGTCCACCAGGCCAACGGTTTACGTCACCGTCAATTTCAATGATACCTTTGGTCATGTGAATACCAGCTAAGATATCACAGTTACCTTTAACGTGGA
>NZ_CAMJUE010000084.1 GCF_946408925.1 uncultured Methanobrevibacter sp. | reverse complement strand
GAGTAATTGTGTCACGTAAGGCATTGGAAAAAGGAATTCCATACATTCATGGAGCTATTCATGGAACATTAGGCCAAATTACAGTATTTCTGCCGAACAGCGACAAGACTTATGAGGAAATGTTCAACCTACCATCACAGGGAAAAGAATTAAATGAAGAAACAATTGAAGCTTTGAAAAATGTCACTTCAGGCGTTCCACCAGTCATCGGACCTACACCTAACCTGATTGGATGTCTTGAGGCAATTGAAGCTTATAAAATATTGACCGGAGTCGGTAAGGTCACCGTTGCTCCGAAAATATTAACATTCGATTTACTTGATTTAGGTTCATTCAGTTTGGATGAACTTTAAATCCTTCTTATTTTTTTAAATTAACCCTTTCAGGTGCGGTGTAGACTGTAAAACGGTTGTCACGCACAAAACCGACCATAGTAATGTTTCCTGCACTGGCAACATCAATTCCGGATGATGCAGGTGCAGCATTTGAGATTATGATTGGCACTCCCACACGTATGACTTTTATCAGCATGTCTGCAGGCATTCTTCCGCTGTATGATATGTAGCATTTGCTGAAATCATACCCTTCCCTTGAAGCTGCCCCTATAACCTTATCCACAGCGACATGACGGCTCACATCTTCACGTATGATGATTTTATCATCGCATTTCAGTTGTGCAACATGCACTCCTGCGGTTTTCTGCCAGATTTTTGCCTCATCGGTAAGGTGTCTGATATCCTTGATTACCTGTGTTGCATCTATTGTCAAGTCGGAATTATTGGGTTCGATTGTTTTAAGCTCTGATCTGATTCCACCGGCATTGTCAGAGTTTACTCCCTGATATTCAAGGAGCCTGCATACACATGCATGTTCACAGTTTCCTTTTCTCTCCTGGACTATTCCTTCCTGTTCAAGGTCCTCTTCAGGGTCGTGGGACAGTTTGGTTGAGACAAGCACATTAGTTCCGTCAAGTTTTATTGATTCAATATCAGAGTAATCTTTGATTAGTCCTTCACCAAGGCAGTATCCAACAGCAAAGTCTTCAAGGTCTTTTGGATATGTGGAAAATTTCCTTGGAGGCAAATAGTCTATAAACAGATATGTGTATTCGTCATCAACGCTGTTTTCCTTGATTGTTTTATACTCGCCATCTTTCCATTGTATTACTTCAGTCTGTCTTATGAAATCCATATTTTACACCTTCAAGTAATAATATTAACAATTGTTATATTTATATTTTTGATTCAATAAATACTTAAAATGAAAAAAATAATATACAAACAATGAAAATACTATACCTGACAGACCTTTACTACAATGCTAAAGGAAGAAAATATTTTGAAGAAGACTTATATATTACTGAAAAGTTAAAGGAAGATTTTGACATCGTCTTATGCCATCCCAAAAACTCTCAAAGCTTTGAAAAAGATGCCGACCTGATAATTTTCAGAAATACAGGACCGGTTACAGGATTTAAAAAAACCTATCAGCAATTCGTTGAACGGGTGAAATCCGATAACCTTAAAACATTCAACGAATTCACCGGAAAGGCAGATATGTGCGGCAAACAATACCTTTTGGATTTGACATTGAAAAACTACCCTGTCATTCCAACAGTAGAATCCGTTGAAAACTTAGGTTTAATTGGAGAATGTGAAAAATATGTAATTAAACCAAAAGATGGTGCGGACTCCATTGGCCTTGAATTTATCGACAAAGAAGAATTATTAAAAAGAAACCTTCAAAACACTCTAATACAACCTGAAGTTGATTTTGAATACGAAGTGTCATTTTATTTCATCAATGATGAATTAGAATATGCCCTGTATGCTCCGGATAAGGAAAAAAGATGGGAACTTGAAAAGTATGATTTCACAAAAAATGACAAGGATTTTGCATTGAAATTCATTGAATGGAACAGTATTGAAAATGGAATACAAAGAGTGGATGCATGCAGAACAAAAGACGGTGAATTGTTACTGGTTGAACTGGAAGATTTGAACCCATATCTTTCAATTTTGGAATTGGATGAAAAAACAAGAAAAAAATTCATGAATGACTTTATAGATGCTTTAAAAAAAATATGAAAAAGTCATTCAATTAAACATACACTTTCCTTTTTCCAATAACAGTTGTTGCATGTCTTGCACTCAGATTTGGCATGAGGATTATCAACCCATTCACTTAAAAATGCCGGATTTTTAACAAATGGTCTTTGCATGGAAATAAAATCAATATCTGTATTGTTTAACAATTCATTGATTTGATCCTGACTGGATTGGCCACCGCCCAATACAACAGGAACATTGACACTGCGGGCAACCTTATCTGCAAAACCAACGAGCATATTCTGATTGGATTGGCCTTTACGGAAGTATTGTGGTGATAAAAATCTAGTAATCTGCAAACTGTCTGCACCGTTTTCAGCAAGGATTTTACAGATTTCCAATGAATCCTCCTCATCTGAGTATAAGTTTACCTTGCAGTGCACATGCAGGTCAGTTGTCTTTTTAATCAGCCGGATAATCTCAACAACCATTCTTGCACGATTGTAGGTGTTGCCTCCATAATCGTCATCACGTGTGTTTTCAAATGGGTCCATTACCCTTGAAAGGTAAAAATTATTGCCTACACATAGCTCAACACCGTCAAAGCCTGCAAACATTATCTTTTTGGCAGCCACAACATAATCCACCTGGATAGTGCGGATATCTTCAATTGTCAAATCATTAACTTCCATCATCTGCTTTCCGTTGACATTGCAGTTGACAAAGCCTATCTGGGCAAGAATAGGAACATGATTTTCATGGGCAATCTCAGTTATCTCCTTAAAATCCTTAATGAAAGTTGGAGAGTTGATGTAGTGAGTGTAATCGCTGAATCTGTCGTGAGTATACATTGAAATTAGCTCAGTGGTAATTACACCAACATTGTTTTTAGCCAGTTTTTCATATCTGTCGTAAATTTCCTGAGTTAAACCGTAAGCTGAGTCGTTTTGTGATTCCCAAAGACCGTTTCTAATGATTCTGCTTGAAACCGGCAAGTTCCCGAATTTAGTATTGTCAAATATAGTTTTCATACTAACATATTTGTAAAAAGAATATATAAACAAGAAAGTAACTCTTGAATTACCTTATTCAAAAATATTGGCCACTTTTTTAAGTTCCTTGGATATCTTTAAATGCTGCGGGCAAGTTTCTTCACACTCACCGCATTCAATGCATTCTGAGGCCCCTCCAAATTCCTGAGAAATGAGATTATACTCATCATAGTACATTGGGTTCAGCCTGTCGGATTTCTTGTTCAGATTATACAAATCAAAATATCTTGAGATTGGAATGTCATTTGGACAATGGCCCTTGCAGTAATCACAGGTGGTGCATTGGATTTCACCACGGTTTTCAAGCAGATCCCCTGCAATATTAAGGATTCTCACTTCATCCTCATTTAATTTTGTAAAATTACGGATAAATTCCATATTTTCACTGACTTCATCGAGTGTACTCATTCCGCTAAGCACCATATCCACATTATCCAAATTCAATACAAACGACAATGCCCACAATGCCGGCGGCAGGTCATTATGGTTGTTGAATAATCTTTTAACATCCTTATTGACATGTGCCAACTGCCCGCCCTTGACTGGACCCATGACAAAGACCGGCTTTTTGTGTTTTAAAGCCATTTCATAGCATTCCCTTGACCGGACATAGGAACTGTTCCAGTCCCTGTAGTTGATTTGAAGCAGAACAAACTCGATTTCATGATGTTCGGTTAAAATCTTATCGAGAACATCCGGAGAGTCATGGAGACTCAATCCAAGTTTTTTGATTCTTCCCTCGCTTTTAAACTCCTTCATCACATTGAAAATATCTAATTTTTTACATAATCCCTCATAGTATCTGTCTTCAGCGTCATGTGCCATATAATAGTCAAAATATTCCACACCACACCTTTCAAGCTGCTCCTTCAAAAATCTCATAGGGATCATCGCTCATTTTCATGGTGTAAACAGGCATTTTATCTGAAATAAGAATTTCATCACGAGGATACCTTTCAACGACACATTTTCTAATTGTGGATTCACTTTTCTCGCCCAGGTACTGATATGCGGTGTCAAAAAACCTTCCGCCAGCCCGGATGTATGCGTCAACCATTTCATTGGTTTTTTCCAAATCTATGCTACCGTTTCGATAGGGCAGTCTCATGAACCCGAAACCAAACCTGTCAATATCCTCTTTCATAGCATCACCTATTTCAGTCCTTTTTCGACCAGGTATTTGCCGGTCAAACTGTTTTTAGAATTCACAATTTCATTTAGAGAACCTGAAGCAAGGATATCTCCACCCCAATTGTTGCTGTTATCAATTCCAATGTCTATAATGTAATCTGCATTGGCTATCAAATCCAAATCATGCTCAATTACAATAACAGTAGCTCCTTTACTTATCAAATGGTCAAAGACATCAATTAAAACCTTCACATCCAACGGGTGAAGACCAATTGTCGGTTCATCGAAAATGAATATTGAATTTTTCTGGGATTTGCCTATTTCAGATGCAAGCTTGAGCCTTTGTGCCTCACCACCGGAGAGGCTTGGAGTGGCTTCACCCAGTGTCAGATATCCCAATCCCAAATCCGAGAGTTTTTGAAGTTTGCGTGTGACCTTATCAAGTTCAAACAACTCCTCCAGTGCCTCATCGATTGTCAATGCCATAATATCCGCTATTGACAATCCATTATATGTTATCTCATCCACTTTTTTATCATACCTCAGCCCGTCACATTCAGGACAAGTTATTTCAACATCAGGAAGGAACTGAACGTCCATTGAGACGCTACCGGTACCGTTGCATGTCTCGCATCTCAATTTGCCGGTGTTATATGAAAAATCTGCCATCTTATAATCATCGGTCAGCTTTGCAAATTCCCTTCTTAAATCATCCAGCACCTTAGAGTATGTTGCAACGGTACTTCGGACATTTTTTCCTATCGGAACGCTGTCAATCAAGTCGATTTTCTTAATACCCTCACAGTCAATGTCCAGTATTTCATCAGGTAAATCTTCAGCATTAATCATTGCCTTGACTGCGGGATATAATGCCTCGAGAAGAAGAGTGGTTTTTCCGCTGCCTGACACTCCGCTGACTACAGTCAGTTTTCCTTTTGGAATATTGATGTCCA
Source organism: uncultured Methanobrevibacter sp. (assembly GCF_946408925.1). GTDB lineage: Archaea > Methanobacteriota > Methanobacteria > Methanobacteriales > Methanobacteriaceae > Methanocatella. Next base: position 1,735 of record NZ_CAMJUE010000084.1, on the reverse strand, counting down.
TTGACTTTACATTGTGAATTTCATTTGTCCTGATGTTTATAGAACCGTTTTCAAATATATCCTCTGATTTATCACGAATAATAATCTCTTCAGAGTTTGTTAAAAATGGAGCAATCTGTGAAGCAGGATTGTGTTCAATTTCCTTTAAGCTGCCCTGCGCTATGATATTTCCGCCGTCAGCTCCCGCTTGAGGACCCATTTCTATCATGTAATCGGCAATGCCCAATATTTTAGTGTCATGATCAACAAGAATGATGGAGTTTCCATCCTCAACCAGCTTGCGGATAACACTGATTAAACCGTTTACGTTATCCGGATGCAAACCGATTGACGGCTCATCCAACACATACAATACTCCGGTTGTACGGTTTCTTAATGTTTTTGCCAGTTGTACACGCTGCAGTTCACCTGTGGACAGTGTGTTTGAAGGCCTGTCCAGTGAAATGTAGCTTAAACCCAAATCAAGCAGAATCCTAGCATCATTCATGAATTCCTCTGCAATGGATTCCGCCATCTTCTGAACTTCATTTGGCAAATCAGAAATAACCTCCGGAATCCACAGCACCAGTTCATTAAGGTTCAGCTCACATGCCTGGGACAATGTCAATCCTCCAAGCAAGGTCTGATTTGGCCTTGGCATTAAGTCTTGTACCGTGACACTCACTGCAGACCTTTGTTGTTAGGAACTTGTTGATTTTAGTCAATCCTTTCTCGGTTTTGGCATTCTTTAATGCCTCTTCAATAGCCTTATGAGCATTACGGTACTCGGCATTCAATTCAAATAGCTTACCGTTCTTTGACGGAATATTTATATACCTCTTAACAGCAGGGCCGTTATATACAATATCCTTTTCCTCATCAGTCAAATCCTTGAAAGGAACATCCAACCTGACTCCCAGCTCCCCTGCAACATGATACATCCAGGATATTCCAAACTGGTTCCATGCATCAACTGCACCTTCCTCAAGGGTTTTGGTTTCATCACTTACAAGTGTTGAGTCATCCACATCACGAATGTAACCTGTTCCGCTGCATGTAGGGCATGCTCCGTCGGAGTTGAAAGCATATTCTTCAGCTCCCAAACCGTAGAATTCCTCACCACACTCGGGACAGACTATTGGAATTTCACGGGCCACACTCAGTGTCGGCTCCTGAAGGTGCCCGTTGGGACATGTGTAGTTGCCGCATCTTGAATACAATAATCTTAGTGAGTTTAAAAGTTCGGTTGAAGTACCGAATGTTGAGCGGATATTTGGAATGTTGGGTCTTTGGTGAAGTGCAAGGGCTGCCGGAACATACTGTATCAGGTCAACCTGCGCTTTTCTGGATTGTGAAATTCTTCTTCGAGTATATGTGGAGAGTGCATCAAGGTATCTTCTTGAACCTTCAGAATAGAGAACCCCAAGTGCCAAAGAGGATTTTCCACTACCTGAAACTCCACTTATTGCTACAATCTTGCCCAATGGAATGTCAACATCAATGTTTTTTAGATTATGAACTTTCGCTCCCCTAATGATTATCATATCTTGGTACATACTTTAATTTTTGGATATCGAATGTAATATATTTTGGCAAAATCAGTTCAACAGTTCCATCACACAATCCAGCCAACTTTTTAGAATATGAATATGATAAAAAAAAATGAATTAAAATATGTATAAGATAAATTATCCCCATTTCGGTTACTGTAAAAAATTTAACTGATAATTTTATTTTTGCTTGTTTTATTGAGGAC
>NZ_CAMJUE010000083.1 GCF_946408925.1 uncultured Methanobrevibacter sp. | reverse complement strand
ACGGCAACCAGATGATGCAGTGTTCAGGAATAACCAAAGTGCCGGAACTGGAAGAAAGAATTTCAAATGGAGATGGATTGCTCGTGGATAATGGAGCAAGCAGATCCAATCTGTTCTCAGGAGATACCGACAATGTGATATTCACATTCAGTAAGATTATGGACTTTGGAAAACTCTATAACAAGGCATGGTATTCCGTATTTTCCAATCCGAGTAATTTTGCACGTATAATTGCTCTGTTTCTTGCAGATATTGTGCGTGAAATCTGGTCACAATTCACACATTCAGTAACAAATGTCCAACCAAGAATAAGACGTGGAATCATGTACATTCCCACAAGAGCTGCCACAAATGTGTTCATGAGAGAAATCAACACCGCAACACTGATTGGAGACATGATGGTTGGAGATATCGATGTTGCATACTCAACATATCTTGGCTATGACGAGATAGCTCACCACTCAGGAGTAAGGGACAGTGACGCATGGATAGCCTTAAAGCAAATGGATGATCAAATAAAACATCTCACCGATGCAAACAAATATTCCCCTAGGGACTATCAGTTCGTGATTCAATCAGACCACGGTCAAACAAACGGTGCAACATTCACCCAGAGATATGGTGAAACATTTGAGGACTTTGTCAAGTCACTGCTTCCCGAAGACATGACAATGTTTGCAAAAATGACTTCAAATGATGACCACTTTGTAGGGGACTACACCCCATTTGCAAGAAAAAATAAAAAAATAGAAAAAGAGAAAAAAGAGGCTCAGGAATTAAATGACTCCGAGGTAATCGTATTGGCTTCAGGTAACCTTGCAATGATTTATCTGACACAATGGAGTCAGAGACTAACATACGAGGAACTTAACAGCTATTTCCCTGAACTGATACCGGGCATCATAAACAATGAGTATGTCGGTTTTATTCTGGTCAAGTCCAGCGAACATGGAGACATGGCAATCGGCAAAAACGGAACATACTACCTGGACAGTGATGAAATTGATGGTGAAAACCCTCTTGAAGGATTTGGAGACAATATCGCAAGACATCTTAAAAGAACAAGTTCATTCGAGCATACACCGGATATACTGGTCAACAGTTTCTATGATGAAAAAGCCGATGAGGTATGTGCATTCGAGGAATTGGTTGGAAGCCACGGTGGAGCAGGCGGAGATCAATCAAAACCGTTTATACTGTACCCTTCAAACTGGAATGTAAGTGATGATAACATCATCGGTGCAGAAAACATCTATAAACTGTTAAAAGAAAATTTAGCTGAAATAAAAAATAGGTAAGAAAAATGTATGGACTTTAATCCATATCTTATTAATTATTTTTAATCAATGATTCCAATTCGTCCAAACGTTCATTCAATTCTTTTTCACGTTTTTGATTGTGTTTTAATAAGATTGCAGCAGTTAATGTTGCAGTACCCACACCAGATATGATGTATCCGCTCCAAACCAGAACAATACTTGTCAATTTACCAATGCCTGATTGACCCAGTATTGCATAACCGTTACTTGTAAACGCATTTGAAACCATAACCGCTGAATTTAAAGGTTCAACACCTTCAGCAAATAATGTGATGATAAAACTTGCAAATACTATAGTGAATAACAGCACAATTGTGATTCCGAGACCGTTTGTCTCAGTATATTTCCAGAATTTGGTGAAGTATACCTTGATGAAATATGCATATACGAGAATATGAATTATATAAATCGGCCCTAAACTGAGATAATCACCTGTAACAATCATTACCAAAGATTCATACGGCACCAAGAGGAAAAACAATATTTTATTATACCATTTGCTGTAATCAAGAGTTAAAGCAACATATAGTGACAATACGAATTGTAAAACCGCAATCGGAAGGATTTCCTTTGCCTGAACCATCATGATGTACAATATGAAAACAAAGAAAATCATCATCATTATCAGATAGAAAACCTGCCTTAACGTTTCAAGTTCTTGCTGAGGGAAATATTCACTTGGATTTAAAACTCTGCTTTTACTATTTGATATTTTTTGATAAATAAATTTTCCAACTGCAAACAACACACCAAATATTAAAATTGGAATGAGTAATTCAAAGACAATTTTCAAAACTTCCATACTACTAATTTATCAAAACTTACATTTAAATATTTTAATTTTTTGACATTCTTAACGAATTCAAACACAAAATTAAACAATGATTAAATTTATCAAAAATTAATTAATCTATTGAATAGCATTATATAATCAATTCGAAAATTATTCAAAAAAAGTAATATAATTATACAAAAGCTAAATAAAGACCAGATTATCCCTAAAAATATAATTCATTTAAAACACTTGAATCTGATTTTTAAGCCATAATTTCATAAAATCGAAACTCATTCTAAGACATTATACAATCCCCTTATTATGATATTATGGATTAGGAAATAAGAAATGATTATATATTATCGGAGAATATAATATATAATGTCTAAAAAAGTTTACTGAATCTTAATTTTAAGATTAAGGCAAATTTTAAAAAAAAAAAATGAAGCTATCCAAAACTGGATCAACAATTTTTCAAGAGGTTATGAAAATGATGGAAAATATGATAATGAACATTATTAGGATATTAATAATATTGTTTATTGTATATGCAGTATTTAAAGGCTTTAAAACACTACTAAAAATAGGAATAATCATATTTGTTATTTCTATAATATTAGGATTCCTAGGATTTTAATTCTAGGTTCCTAAACTTTTTTTTATTAAAGAATTTTTGATAAATTCACTAAAACACCACAAGACAAACCCATTTCCAGTAATAATAAAACAAAATATTAACCTAAATTCATAGATGTTAAAATATTATGAATTAAGTTCAATCAAATGTACAAAAAATATATCAACAGTAAAAAGAAAAATAATAAATAGGATATCAAAAATTATTAAGAATATCCGCACAACACATGACAAATTAGTTTGTTAACTTAATAAATTGGAGGATTAATAACAATGAATGAAACAGTTAAGGAAAACTCATGGCTTCCACTGATAGTTATAGCCCTTGCTTCATTTATCATAGCTTTGGATGCTACATTCATGAATGTGAGTATTTCTCAGGTTGTTGCAGACCTGAATACTGATGTGAGTACCATTCAGTCAATCATGTCATTTTATACTCTCATCACCGCCTCATTCATCCTTTTAAGTGCTAAGCTTCAGGACATTGTCGGTAAAAAGAAACTGTTCCTAATTGGAGCTGCACTTTACGGTCTAGGCACATTCACAGCATCAATAAGCCCCAATGCAACAATTCTATTTATAGGATGGTCATTGATAGAAGGTATTGCAGGAGCATTGATGTTGCCGGCTACAGTTTCCATCATAAGTGGAACATACATGGGCGAAAAACGTACAGTTGCATTGGCAATTGTGGGTGTAATGGGCGCAGTTGCTGCGGCTATCGGTCCGCTCTTCGGAGGAATCATGACAACATTTTTAAGCTGGAGATACGGATTTGCAGTTGAATTAATAATCGTGTTCCTGATTTTAATATTGAGGAACAAAATACCTGATTTCACACCTACTGAATCCAGAGAGGATTTGGACATTACTGGTGCAATAATTTCATTTATAGGCCTTGTTTTGTTAGTTTTAGGTATTTTATCACTATCAAAAGATACCACAACAAGCATAGTTACACTTATCGTAGGATTAATTGCATTAGGAATATTTGGATACTTCGAAAACAAGAGAAAAAGAAGCGGCAAAGTGCCATTGCTTGATATGGACTTATTTAAAGATAGAAACTTACGTACTGGAACTTTAATTTTATTATTAAGTTTCCTTTCAATGGGTGGAGCATTGTTTGCAGTTTCACTGTTCTTGCAAAGTGTATTGCAGTTAAATGCATTCGATACTGGTTTGACCACTCTTCCAATGACTATAGGTCTGCTTATTTTTGCAATACTGGCTCCAAGTTTAGCCGCAAAATTAAGCCACAAGAAAATCATAGCAATAGGAACCGTGATGGCAATCATCGGATGTCTGATGTTAAGCTATCAGTTCAGACTGGATACAACAATATTGACCTTAATGCCTGGACTATTCGTATTGGGTGCAGGACTTGGTTTTAACATGGCATTATGTACTGACATTTCATTATCCAATATCCCTGCTGAAAGTCAAAACAACGCATCAGGAGTTAATTCCACAGGTCAGTCATTAGGTGAATCAATGGGTACAGCAATTATCGGAATAATTCTAATTCTTGGAGTTATAGGCGGTGTCAACGCTGCTATCGATACTTATGCGCCTGACCATTCAGGAGACGCACAATTACATCAAGATGTCATTAATTACTTCCAAAAAGTTGGTACTATAGATGAGTATAAACATAACCACACAATTATGGATATTGCAAACATCATCATTCAAAGTACCATGGCATTTGTAATGCAGGTAACTGTCCTTATAATGGCAGTTGTATTTATCCTAACGCTACGGCTACAGGATATAAATCCTAAAAAACAATGAGAGATTCTCTCTCATTGACCTTTTTTTAACTAATTTTTCTAAAAATCTAAAATTTCATCCATTAAGCAATAATAATTAAATAGTGTGAAAAAGAAAAATTAAAATGAAAAGCATGTTGCTTTTTTATACACTTTAAAAGTGAACAAAACAAATTAATGGAGGAAAAAACATGGAACCTACTAAAGGATCCGGGATATTAGCGATAATTTTAGGATTAATCTTTATAATTTGTCCTATTTTCAGTTCCGTAGCATTGACTATTCTTATCGGACTAAGTTTAATATTCCTTGGTATAGCATTAATATTAAGTGGATTTTCAGCATTCAATATTATTATTGGTATTCTGGCAATTATAGTTGGTATAGGATTTACGTTTAACATTGCCGCATTATCATTCCTTTTAGGATTACAATTCTATATAATTGGTATCCTAATTATCTTAACAGGTATTACAGGCCTATTCTCAGGTCAGGGAGTGTCAAAAATCACTTCAATATTAATGATTCTTGTAGGTATAATCTCATTTGCTTTGGGAGGACTTTCAATCGGTCAACCACTCTATGCCCCAATAATTATTGGTGTAGCTTTAATCATCCAAGGTATAAGATTATATCTGACAGAATAGAAACTATATAAGCAATCTTCATGATTGCTTTAATTTTTATTTTTTATTGATTCCTAAAATTTAATTTTGTCCCCATTAAAAGACATTAAAACATTACCTGCCAACTTAAGCAAAATATTTATATAGTAATTGATACCAATTTTATTTATGGAAAAAATAACTATTGTTATATAGTTTACATTTCGAAGGGATTCTACTTTTTTCCATAATTCTCGGGCAGATTTAAAAATATAACTTGAAAAGGTCTTAATAAAAAAAATTACCCATTAAAATTTTATTGTCTCCAAAAATATCAAGTTATAGAAAATATTGATGAGTACTATTAACTCCTTAAACAATATTAAACTCAAAACTCATTAATATTTTCACCGAGAGCACACTCTCCTGTGCTCTTAAACCTTTTTAAATTTTAAATTACAAATAGATAAATGATAAAATGAATTTAGAAGATAAGATTGATATCGTTAAGGATATTCTCAAAGGTGAAAAAGTGGCAATCGGTTTTTCAGGAGGTGCCGATTCAACCTTAATGGCCTACCTTTCATCGGAAGTTGCAAAGGACACCTTAGCAGTTACCATCAACAATCACTTGTTTCCAACAGGTTTTATTGAAAATACTCAAAAAACAGCCAAATCCTTTGGAATAAGACATGAAATAATAGACATCAATTTCTATGATGATGAAACATTCCTGTCCAACACTTCAAGCAGATGCCATACCTGCCGGAACATCATGTATTCCCAAATCAAAAGGGTTGCCCATGAAAATGGCTTTGATTTCATATGTGACGGCAACAACATAAGCGATTTGGTGGCTGACCGCCCGGGAATTCTGATTACTTATGACAACGGATTCAAGACTCCTTTCATTGAAGCCAGACTGACATCAAAGGAGATTCATGAATACCTTGATATGAATAACATTCCTTATTCAAGATCAACAACATGTCTTGCAACTAGAATTCCAACATGCACTCCCGCAACCAAAGAAAAAATTGACAGAATCAGTTACTGCGAAGACTATATTTTAGCCCGCACCAACTGTGAAATAGTCAAGGTCAGGGACAATGGCGAACTTGGTATTGTTGAAGTGGACAATGTCAGTGAAATTCTATCAGACAATCAGTTTAATCAAATCAATGGTGAATTAAAAAGGCAAGGTTTCAGGAAAGTTGCATTAAATTTATCGCAGATTGATGATAATGAATACATCAAACTTGACTATGATGAGGGTTCGTTTTCATACCAGCTGCCGTTTACAATAAACCTCAAAGAAACAAAAAAGCAACTGGAAATTATTAATAAAACCAAAGATAAACTAAAACTAGAAAATATTATCATTTATGAAAATGGATTGATAAAAGGAAATGACTTTAACGATTATGAGGAAGCACTGGACGAATTTATGAATGTGCTTTCAAAGTTAAGGAGAAATATTTAGGTGAATAATATGCCAACAAGATACATAGGTGACGGATACTGGGAAATAGCTTCCCGTCAAATGAGTATAGTAACAAGAAGTGAACAGGAACGATTTAAAGATGGAAAAATCACAGTCATAGGCTGTGGTGGAATCGGTGGTGAAACTATTGAAATGCTTGCAAGAATGGGTATTGGAGAGTTGGTGCTTGTTGATAAGGATGCATTCGATTTGTCCAATTTGAACCGCCAGACTTTAGCAAGTTTAAAAGATCTTGGCCTTTCAAAAAGTGCCGTTGCAGCAGACAAGGTCAGACTGATCAATCCATATGTCAAGGTTACCACATTCCATGAGCATGTTGATAAAGACAATATCGATGCAATCATTGGAGATTCGGATATCGTAATCGATGCCCTTGACAATGTCCTGACAAGAGTAATTGTGTCACGTAAGGCATTGGAAAAAGGAATTCCATACATTCATGGAGC
>NZ_CAMJUE010000082.1 GCF_946408925.1 uncultured Methanobrevibacter sp. | reverse complement strand
CTATAATCCTTTTGTTCATTTTAACACATCCCTGTACCAGACTGTCGCCCTGAACGGACTGTATCCGTTTATCGGACTTACCTTAATTGTGTCATATTTTACTTTGTTTGAGGTTCTTGTTATTATTTTACCTGTGATTTTGTTTTTGAAGTAGAATTTTGCCTTTATGAGTTTGCTGTGCTTTGCCGGAGTCAGTCCACCTCCGGTCAACTCGACATAGACTCCCGGATTGTACTGCCTGTATTCGGTTTCATACATTGTATCTATGTAATCGCCGTTTTTCAGTTTCTTTGTCGGGAAATACACTGTCGGATCATCTATCCTTATCTTAATCTTATGAATTCCCTTTTTAAGCACAACGACAGGTATTTTCCTTGTCTCCTTTGACACGGGATTGTGAACCAGAATGCTTGTTTTTCCTATTTTGAATCTTGTGCTTTTTATGCTGGCGATTCCCTGTGCGTCTGTTTTTACCTTGTATTTTTTGCCTTTGAACTTGAATTTGACTATTGTATTAAAAAGCGGTTTTCCCTTGGTGTCGAGGAATTTTATCTTGAATTTCTTATTGTTTCCGGAGTACTTTACAAGTTCCTTTGTAGGTATTGTTGATTTTATCTTTACCTTGTTTATCGCGCTCCAGTAGGCCTTGCCGTCTTCGGATTCAATGTATGTTTCAACATCATATGTTCCGGGCTTGTAGTTTATTGAAAACCTGACAACACCGTTGGCATTGGTCCGCTTTTCTATGGACTTTCCAAACTGTTTTCCAAATGACACGTAAACCCCTTCCATTGGAATGTAGTCGTCATCATAGACTTTCACCTTGAATTTGGTGCCAGTGTCTCCGTAGTATTTAACCACATTGCGTGTGACGACGGTATCGTCCTCGTACTCGTCACCATATTCATCATAGTAATAGGTTTTTTCAAGCTTTTCATCATGACTGTTTGAAGCTATTGTGTCTTCATCAGCCGCTTTAAGACTTGAAGCATTACAATCCGCTGAAATGACCGTGTCGTTTCCCTGGGCTGAAACTGCAGTCAGTGAAACTAGAAATATCACAGCCAAAATTATCAAATATTTCCTGTTCATTTTATCACCTCCCCACACATAAATTAGATTTTATTAATCTAGTGTTTAAAACTGATTAAATAATTAATTATTAAATTCAATAGAATGCGCCATTTTTTTCATTAAAGACACATCCTGCCCAGATAACATTACAAATTTATTACCTGAACCCTTTCCAACTACTGAAAAATATGATGAGGATTTGGAAACCGGTTCCATTACTCTAAGGTCCCCTTCCTGATATTCATATGACTTATTTAAATCAGCATTCACAGACTCAAAAAAAACTTGGCAGAAAATTGCAGTATTATTGGAAAATACTGAAGAATTAATGTACTCAACTGCAATTTGATTTTTTTCATCAAAGTAAAGTTTTTCGTCGAAAGGCACCGTTTCATTTTCATCAGATTCCCTAGCCTGTTGAGCAAAATTAGAATTTTTTGGAACATCCATTTTAAATTCATTGCCAAATTTCTGATTTTTCATTGAGTCCTTTGCACAAACAACACTCATACAAAGCATACAACCGAATAGGCATATAATTAATAATGATATATATCTTTTATTCATCCGAATTTCCCCCATTAATCTTAACTGTACTTGCCATCTCTTTAAGGGAATCTAAATTATTTCCCCATACCATTATATATTTATTTCCCTCAATTATCGGAATTCCATATTTGAAATATTTCTCGGAATTGCCAACTGAGACTTTCTCATTTTTATCAAGAGTTTTAACAACAGTGAATCCCTCATCTTCAGTGATATTGTACTTTTTTGTGTCATTAAATGTGAATGATATTAAATTATCAAGATTATTGAAGACGTCAGACTCATAATATGCAATTACATAATCATCTTTTTTGTTAAAGTATTTCTTGTGGGTTCCTAAGGAACTTGAATCCCAAGTCTTTAAAAATTTCGCATCATCCTTTACAACCATCGTGAATGCAGAGTCAAAGTCATACACCTGCATTCCCTCCGGAACCTGCACATCAGAAGAATTACCGTTTCCAGTAAGCATTAAAGCAATTCCAGCAATCAATGCAACGATAACGACAATCAATCCGATGATTATCATTTTATTTCTGTCCATAATTTCACCTATATTATAATATTATGATTAAAAAGATATAAATTATTACTATTAATATATAATTAGAGGTGGATTAATGGAGGAGTATTGTAAAAACTGTGGAGCAAAAATAAAAAATAACGCTAAATTCTGTCAGGACTGTGGAAGTCCAATTGAAAATGCAGAAGAAACGGAAACTTTAAAAACAGAAGATCAAGTCGAAACCGGCTCTAAAGATAAAAACTTCTGTCCGAACTGCGGCAGGGAACTCACAGAGGAGGAAGAGTTCTGCCAAGACTGCGGAACTGACATTAACAATCCCCAAATTGCAACCCCTGAACCTCAAGAGAAAAGTTTTTTTGAGAAAAACAAAATTCCAATAATAATCATAGGAGTTGTGGCGGTTGTTGTTCTTTTCTTGCTTCTAATGGCATCAATGCCTCAGGAAAGCGAATCATATAATTATGATTTCGGAACACAGACAGTCAACGTCGATGGAGTCAGCTTCGTAATTCCCGGAAACTATAGGCTCAACCCATCAAGCATCGACTATGACTATAACAATTATGTTATGAGTTATGTTCAGGAATACACTAACGGCGAGGACACAATAACCATTGGAATTCTAGATTCAAGCTATGATGTGGATGCACAAGCTGTCAATGACGAGACTGGGGGAGTTAAAAAGACAATGTATGGATATGAAGGATACTATAATGAATTATCAGACGGTTATTCATTTAATTTTGCTGTTGGTAATAAGTTATGCATGCTTGGGGTTTCAAGTCCATATGTGTTTGACCAAATCGATGTTCTAGGATAGTGATAAAAAATGAAATGTTCAAATTGTGGAAGCGAAAACAAAGATTCATCAAAATTTTGTAAGAATTGCGGCAGTGCAATGACACCAGTAACGGAAAAAAGAAACGCCGTCACAAATCAAGATAATGAGGATAGAAACAGGAAAATAATAATTACAGGAATTATTGTTGCAGTAATCATATTGGCAGGAGTTGCGGTTTATGCAAGCGGCATCCTAACACCAATGCCCCCAATGCAAACACAGGAATTCGACCAGTTCACAATTGATGTTCCAGTAGGATCCAAATTTGTTATAGGTGACCAGTATACAACCGATAAAAAGCATATAGCAGTATTCTATGACAATAAGGGCGATTACTCAGATGAAGTTTATTCAATGGCTGTGGGAAATTCATTATCAACAGAAATGATACATGAAAATGCTACATTGTCCGAAGAATACAATGACACCAAAGTCTATGAATTTGGAGACACTTACGAGATTTATGCCGAGTATGATGACAGCCAAATTCTGTTAATTGGAGATAATGTGAAAGCACTCAAACATATGGCTGATTCATATAAAGAGGGAGACATATCCAAGTTATACTCAAAAACAACAAAAGGCAGCTCATCATCTTCAAGCAACTCACAATCACAAAGTTCAGCGCCGGCAACAACCTCAATGAGCATCCTTGGAGGAAGCTTCTCCACCGGAGGAGGCCTTGAGGACAAGACATATGCAAGCATTTATGTCGGACCTGAGCATGCAGGAGAGTCAGTTACAATACAAATCTTCTACTCAAGGGACGGGGCAACCCTGAACAACGGTAACATGGTTCCAAAGACTGTCACTTCAAGCGGTTATATTGAAGTGAGAAGTGCAGATGCATACAGCAAATTCCCGGACTTTGCTGAAATCAATCTTTATGACAGTTCAGGAGGATTGCTGGATTCACGTTCAGTGAGCCTAAGTCCTGAAAGCGGTACTCAAAGTTTCTAGAGTACCCTATTTTTTTATTTTTTTATTAATTAATTTTTCCATATGCCGAAATATTACGGGAATTATTATATACACCCTATCACAGAGTAATAAACAGGTATTGTGAAAACTGTGGGGCAGAAATATCCGATGACTCAAAATTCTGCAAGGAATGTGGGTATAAATTGGCTAATGTCCCAATGGAACATTCATCCGAAACTTCGAAAGAAGACGTTGGAATAAACAATGCATCAGAAACAGATAATGATACTCCAAAAGGAATCAATATTTCGGAAATAGAATCAAAAGCATCCAAATCAAACAATAACAAAATGGCACTTATTATAATTCTTATTATTGCAGTTATTGCAGTTATTGTTGCAGTGGGTTTGGCAAGCATGGCTGGAAGCAATGATGACACTGTCAGTGAAAATACAACTGTGGACGAACCGCTCAGTCCAGCATTCAAGGACACTATTTACGGAATAGATTTTGAAATCCCTGAAGGGTATGAAACCTTTGACGGAACCGACAATCAAAACAAGGGAACAATGACAACATATGACCGGTCATATCTCGGTTCGGATGGAGGTCTAATACGCATTTCCGTTTCAACAACACAAGGCAATTTCTACTGGGATTTAACCCAAAATAGAGATTATGATGATGTTGACAAAACAATAAACGGCCATACTGGAGTCCTTAAATCATCTGGAGTGTTTTCTTATGTTGACGGCGAAAAATTGGTTGTCATCGAGGGAGCAAGTACCAGCCAATTAAAGGACATTATCATTGACTGATGTTAAAATTCAAAAGAGCATGGAAAATATTAACTATTTTCCATTTATTTTTTCAATAAAGAATAAAATAAGCATAAAACCAAAAGCAATATCCAAATAATTATTAAAACAATTGCTTCAACTTTTTAGGGTAAAAAAAGAGATATAAAAAGAAAGTCATTATTTCTTTTTAAATCTATAAAAAAATCAAATTAGATTGGTTCAGTGACATTTTCAATGAATTCGACATTTTCAACAAGCACACAGTCGATTGAACCTGTACCTAATGAATGGGTTTCATTAACATTACATTTAATTATGTTGAAATAGTCCACTTCAGCATTAGGGTCAAGACCTTGCACAGGCAGCAAATTAGCTTCTGACCGATTCATAATAACATTAGGCCCATCATCAGCCACTAAATATACATAATCATTGTCTAAACCTGCCAACCAATCTCTTGTTTCAGGATTATCATAGAAATCTGTATTGGAATCTATTTCTTCAACAATGCTTTCAACGGACATAGGTTGATAAGCAAAAAGTTTATACTGAGTTTTACCATCCAATCCTGGAGAATTGGAATTGTCATCATTTCCACCACTTAAACCATCTAAAAAACCTGCACTAACAGTGGATGCACCTAGCACCAATAACAATACTGCTAATGCTACCAAATATATTTTTTTCATATGTTTTCCTCCTTTCAATAATAGAATATATTAAACCCGAGTTATTTATATCTATCCTAGAACAGGACCCTCTCTGGAAAAAAATATTAATTTAATCAATGCATTTAAATCCCTGTATCCTTAATAACTAACTAAGATTATATAATAGTTTCAATATAGTTAAATTATGGAATTTAAAGATATAGGAGCTATAACAAATATTAAAAAATTAAATTATCGTGACTTGGCGATATTCTTAACGCCGATTATCATATTTTCCGTTTATCTGGCAGTGTTCAATCCGTGCATTGCCACATATGACTCTTTCAATCAGCTGTACCAGATTGCTTCAGGCAGCTTTACAAATTGGCATCCCTTCTTTCACACATTCATAAACATGATTTGCCTGAGCATATATCCAAGCACAATATCAATATGCATCCTCCAGATTCTCACATTCTCCATCATGTGGATGGTAATCTGCAAGTATAATCGTGATGACGGCAATGGAACCGTTAAGAATTTCAGACTGCAGCTGGTTTTCTCAATAATCATCTGTATGATACCTATCAATGCAATGTATTCAATAACATTGTGGAAAGATATACTTTTCAGTTATTTCATGATGTTTCTCTGCTTTTTAGCCAAGGTGATGATAGACAGACAGGGAAAAGTTGATTTGAAATTTATTCTGCTTCTTTCAGTAATCATGGCTTTCGTTGCCGAATTGAGGGGAAACGGATTATACGTCATCATAATCGCAATGGTCATATATACAGTATACATTTTCATGAAAAAGAATCGGAAAATGGCCATTGCATTGCCCATACTTACCGTGACATTCATCCTGCTGATTGCATCATTGAACATTGCATATGATGTTGAGGACAATGAAAAAGACGCCTTGGCAACAAAAGTTGCACATATGCTGGCGGATTATGACTTAAACCTGGAAATGGATGATGCGGACCGCAACCAGATTCATGAACTGATCAACAAGGACAAGGTTAAGGAATCATACAAGCCAACAAAGTCAGATCCCATATTTGCCATAACAGATTATGATGAGTATGACAAAAACCGGGAAACATATATCGGACTGGCGGTGAAATATTCCATGAATAATCCTTTACATTGCCTCCAGTACCTTTTTGGATCATCCCCAATGGTATGGGACATCACCAAGGATGGCGATTGGATGGGCCGTCCGTATTACATGAGCGGAGACCATGACAGGCTGCAGTCAGATTTCAGAGGATTTTATGTCAATCACAATAAAACTCCAACTGAACCCTACGAAAATCTGTCCTATGCAAATTGGGGAACCCCCGTATTTGATTTCTTCAATCTATTGTCATTATCTATCGAGGGTTCCATTTTTGACACTCTACTCAACAGTCCCGCACTTTACATGTACCTGTCAATAATCCTTATGATAGTGATACACCTTGCAGTTCGCTCAAAGGAAATCTATCTTATGTACATTCCAAATCTTTTGAATATCCTGGCAATATTCTTCTCAACACCTATCCAGGATTACAGATACCTATATCCGAATCTGCTGGTTTGTTATGTGCTTATAATAATTTTAATACATTTGATATACGGTTCCAGCGACGAGGCGCAAATATCATTAAATCCCATGAAATACATAAGAAAATTGAAAAATTAGCTGTTGATTTGACATATTGTCAAATCGGCAATTAATCTTTTATCAAAATGATGCAAGAATACCACGACCTCTTCAAGGTCGGTGCGACGAGCAATTGCCTTTTAATTTGTTATACAATCTTGGATTGTATGTTAG
>NZ_CAMJUE010000081.1 GCF_946408925.1 uncultured Methanobrevibacter sp. | reverse complement strand
TGGAACGACAATCGAAAAAAGGATTTAGAAAATCAACAAAGTTTTTGAAAGAGTCACCATTTTTCCATTACATTTAAATAACTTAATAAATATATATATTAATCGTATCTATTTGTGATAATAAAAAATTATATTTTATATAATTTGGATTTCTGCTACATGTAGACTTGATGCGTTACAAGGTAGTCTTAATCTCTAACGTTTTTTAATAGAAATTAGATTTAGATAAATTCACAATTAGATTTATCATAACTTATTAATTTACGGTGAAATAATGAAAATACCAAAAGAAAAAAGAACATACTGTCCTCACTGTAGGAAACACACAGTACATGAAGTTCACACTGCAAAAAGAAGAAAAGCTAGTGAATTAACCTGGGGACAAAGACAATTCAGACGTGTGACTGCTGGTTATAGAGGTTACCCAAGGCCTTTACCTGCTGGAAATAAACCAGTTAAAAAATTAGATTTAAGACTTAAATGTAAAGAATGTGGTAAATCTCACATTAAACAATCTTTCAGAACAGGTAAACCTGAATTCGTAGCTAAATAAGGTGGTTAACATGGTTAGTAAAGGTAGAGGAAACTTTTTAAAAGTTAAATGTCTAGATTGTGACAATGAGCAAGTAATATTTGATCGTGCAGCATCCGATGTAAAATGTATTATTTGTGGTAAAACTCTTGTTAAATCTCGTGGTGCTAAAGCTAAAATCACAGCACACATTGAAAAAGTTTTAAACTAAATTTTTTAGTTTTTAACTTATTTTTAACTATTTTTTAATTTTATGCTTGTTTTTGGGGTGATTGCATGGTAAGAAAAAGTCAAGAATGGCCTGATGAAGGAGAACTTATTGTAGGTACTGTTTATAAAGTTCTTAATTATGGGGCTTTCGCTAAATTAGAAGAATATCAGGGCAAAGAAGCTTTTATTCATATTTCTGAAGTATCTTCTGGTTGGGTTAAAAACATCAGAGACCATGTAAGAGAAAATCAAAAAATAGTTTGTCGTGTTTTAAGAGTTAACCCTAAAAAAGGGCATGTTGACGCTTCTTTAAAGAGAATTCGTGAAGACCAAAGAACTAAAAAAATCCAACATTGGAAAATTGAACAGAAAGCTGAAAAATTCTTAGAATTATCTGCTAAATCATTAGATAAAAACTTGGATGAAGCTTATGATGAAGTAGGTTATGAACTTATGGACATCTTCGGTGATGTTTACGGTGCATTCGAAGCCGCTTCTGATGAAGGTGCAGAATCTTTAACTGAAGAGGGAATACCTCAGGATTGGGCTGATGCCATAACAGAAGTAGCTAAAAAGAACATTACTCCTCCTGAAGTTCACATCAATGGATATGTTGACATTGAAACATTCGTACCTGATGGTGTGGATGTTATTATCGCCGCCCTTAAGGCTGCTGAAGACAATGATGAGGATGAAGAGGAAGAAATTAAAGTTCAGTGTGTTGGTGCACCAAGATACAGAATCACAGTAAAATCCACTGATTATATCTTAGCGGAAAAGGCTCTTAAGGCAGCTGCTGAAAGATGTATCGCTGTTGTTGAGGAATCTGGTGGTAACGGTTCATTTTTAAGAGAGTTAGATTAATTTGGATTTCTATGAATATGAAAATGAATAAGTGTCCGGATTGTGGGATTTATACCTTAAAGGATGACTGTCCGAAATGCGGAGGTCAACTTAAAGTGATTTATCCGCCAAAATTTTCTATTGAAGATAAATACGGTAAATATAGACGAATATTAAAAAAAGAAGCGATGAATAAGGAGTAATCAGATGAAAAGTGCTGAAATTAATGTTTTAGAAGAAGTTGAATTGGATAATCCTATTTTCATAGAAGCATTACCCGGTCTTGGACATGTGGGTAAATTAGCTGCTGATCATATGATTGATGAATTGGGAGCTACTAAATTTGCTGAAATTTATTCTCCAACATTTCCTCCACAAGTAATTGTAAAAGATGAGGGCATAATAGAAAATATGCTCAACGAGTTATATTATCTGAAGGATGTTGGTGAAGATAATTTGGATTTAATTATTCTTGTTGGAAATACTCAGGCTTTATCTCCTGAAGGACAATATTTGGTATGTAAGGAGATTCTGGAATTTGTCATGGATTTCAATATAAGCAGAATTTACACATTAGGCGGAATGGTTACTTCTCCACAGCCTGTTGAAAATCCAAAAGTCTTCGGAGCAGCCACCTGCGAAGCTAATGTTGAGTTATTAAAAGAGGCGGAAGTTGAAATGAGAGCTAACGACGGTGGAATCGTCGGAGCTTCAGGACTCTTTTTAGGTTTGGGGGTTAGAAAAGGAATCCACGGATCTTGTCTTATGGGTGAAACTCCCGGATATTTCATTGATGCTGAAGCCGCTGAAGCCTTACTCAATAAATTGGCATTATTGCTTAATTTTGAAATCAATACTGAAAAGTTAGATGAAAGGGCTGAAGAAACCAGACAAATGATTGCTAAAGCTCAACAGATGGAGCAGGATTTAATTAATAAGGCCAATGCTGGAAATGCTGATGATTTAAGATATATTGGATAGATTAATCCAATATCTATTTTCTTTTTTTATATGAATATTGTTGTTATACCTGATGCATCAATGATCGTCATTCCATTGATTGAAAAAAATGGACACACATATTTGTCTCCCACTGATTTTTCCCGATATGACAATATGGACATCTGTGAAGGTAATTTGACATTTGATAATATAATTACAAAATATTCCTCAAGTGAACTGCCGTCAGGCGTTAAAGCACGACTGTTTTTATATTCAAAGGTTTTTGATAAGACAGATGCTGCAATTATTATTGGCAAACGCCCAGATAATTATAAAAAGATGTATGGTGCTTTGAATAATTTGATACTGTTTGGGGGAAACTCCTGCAACAACGCACACAGTTTGATTGTTAAAATAATTGAGGATTTAAACATTCCAACCTTAAAACTTGCTTTTCCAACAAATCAAAAGGAACTGATTGATTTAATTGATAAGACTAACTATTTTTTAAGAAATCTCGAATCCAGTTTTGAATTCGGTGCCGATTTAAAGCCCCGAAAGGAAAAACACTCTCTGGAGAAAGTTAAAGAAATCTTAAATAATAATACTTTCTAACATTTAATCATGTTGGTAAATGCTGATTTTCACATTCACAGCTGTTTTTCAATGGCATCATCAAAGGACATGATAATAAAGAATATCGCTCCCAAATCAAAATTGAAGGGACTGGAGCTTTTAGGAACCGGTGATGCGCTTCATCCCAAATGGCTCGAGATAATTTCAGACACTACTGTGCCTAAAGGGGATGGAATTTACTCACATGGGGATATGGATTTTGTACTGACAACTGAAGTTGAGGCAAAGCACAGGATTCATCATGTAATAATCATTCCCAACCTGGATATTGCCAGGGAGTTGTCATATAAACTGCCTTCCAATAATAAATCTAAAGACGGCAGACCTAAAACAAAACTTGACGGTGCCGAACTGTTGGACCTGGCACATGACCACGACTGTTTAATAGGTCCCGCACATGCATTCACTCCCTGGACTGGAATGTATAAATCATATGATAGTATTTATGACTGTTACGGTTCAAAGCCGGATTTTGTCGAGCTGGGATTATCTGCCGACACTTTCATGGCAGATAGTGTAGGTGAACTGAAGGATTTTGTTTTTCTTACAAACTCAGATGCCCACTCTCCATGGCCTCACAGACTGGGTCGTGAATTCAACAGGATTGAACTTGATGATGTTTCATACACTTCCATTAAAAAGGCAATTAAAAATAGAGATGTTAAGGCTAATTATGGGTTGGTTCCGAATCTTGGAAAATATCACATGACCGCCTGCACCAAATGCCACAAACTAATCGATCCTGTCCTTGCCCGTGAAAACAATATGAAATGTTCATGCGGTGGAATAGTCAAAAAAGGGGTTGACTTTAGAATATCTGAAATTGCTGATTATGCTCATCCCAAAAGTCCCGATTTCAGACCTCCATATGTTCATTTGATGCCCCTGGCTGAAATTATATCTTCACTGTATGACAAGGGGGTCACCACCAAGTTCGTTCAGGGAATCTGGCAAAAACTGATTGAAGCATTTGGAAATGAAATCAATGTTCTTGTCAATGCTCCATTGGATGATGTTGAAAAAATAGATTCAAAAGTTGCTTTTGCCATTGAATCATTCAGAAACAATACAATTGATGTTATTCCGGGTGGTGGCGGCAAATATGGTGAAATAGTTTTTAAAGAAAGAAAAAAGCCTAAAGTTGTAACTTTAGACAATTTTTAATAAGCGGACTTGGAGGGATTTGAACCCTCGATCTTAAGATTAGGAGTCTTACGCCCTTCCAGACTAGGCTACAAGCCCAAAAATTATCAAATAAAAACATTTTTAAAAAAAAGAATTTATAAGGACGGACCCGCCGGGATTTGAACCCGGGGTCTTCGGATTAGAAGTCCGACGCCCTATCCAGCTAGGCTACGGGCCCTTACACATAACAATAATAACTTTATTTTTCTTATTATATATAGTTAACTATTTTTAAAAAGAAAAAATAAGGAATAAAAATTAATTTTATCCTCTTTCAGTATTTCCGGTTGCATCGTTAACAGCTATAGTGTCTACAACATTACCATTTTGGTCGTATACTGAGAAATACCAGTATCCTCCGGAATAATATCCGCTACCTGCGTAACATCCGTCTTCTAATATTGCATCGCTTGCGATAGCTTTTGCACTTGAATATGATAATTGAGTGCTGCTTGAAGAACCGCTACTACTGCTTGAACTGGAACTTCCACTGCTTGAAGATCCACTTGAGGATCCGCTAGAAGAACTTCCTGAGGAGGAACTTCCACTACTACTACCACTGCCGGAACCGTCTGAACCTGATCCGGTAGAACCTGAACTTCCACTTGTGGTTGCAACTGAAGAACCGGTACCGTTTCCAACTGTAGTGTTATTTCCAAGTCCGCTTCCAGTATTGTCTTTTGCACCCATACTGGATAAATCGGAGAATATTGGGTTGTCACTATTTGTTATACCGTATGCTGCAACAGCTGCTGCAATACATAATACGATAATTATGGAAATGATTATATTTGCTTTATCCAATTTTTTCCCTCCTTCAATCTTATATTAATTATAATAACTAAAATTAGTTTTTTATCTTTTATATATATTTCGATTTATAATTTTTGAAATACTTATTAATAATAAAAAATATATATAGTAAATGTTAGTTTCTAATTTATAATTGAGGTGACATATTTGAAAGATAGAGTAGTTATATCCCCTACAACTCGTCAAGAGGGCCATGCCGAACTCGTCATGGAAGTCGACGACGAAGGGATTGTTACAAAAGGTATGTATTTTAGTATAACTCCTGTAAGGGGTTTAGAAAAGATGGTTCTTAGCAAAGCACCTGAAACCGCTCCAGTTTTATGTCAAAGAATCTGTGGAGTATGTCCTATTCCACACACTTTAGCATCAGCTGAAGCTATCGATCAAGCATTAGGTATTGAAATTCCTAAAGCAGCTAGATTGTTAAGAGAAGCTACCTTAGCAGCACACAACATTAACAGTGCAGCTATTCACCACTTCTTAGTAGCACCAGACTTCGTTCCTGAAGAATTATTCGCTACTGCTGTAGACAGCGTAAGTAACATCAGAAAAAATGTACAATACGTTGTAGACATGATTGCTGGTGAAGGTATCCACCCATCTGATATTAGAGTTGGAGGAATGGCAAGAAACATTACTCCATTTACAAAAGAAAGATTAATAGAAAGAATGACCGCACTTAAATCCGACCTTGAAGCACACATTGAATTAATCAAAAACTGTGTTGCTGAAAGTGCAGAAAAAATGGGTATTCCAAAAGATTTAGGTGTAGTTAACCAACCATTACTCGCTGTACATCCAACCTATGGTGTAAACGAGTTTGATATGGACGCATTTTCTGAAGTTTTACCAGAAGCTTGGTATGACGACCCTGAAGTAGGTAAAAGAGGATGTTCTGTAATTCCATTAATCAACGGAACCAATGTTGAAACAGGTCCTAGAGCAAGAATGGAAAAATTCCAAGGATTCAAAGACAAAGGTGTAATCGCTCAACACGTTGCACGTGCTGACGAAATGTTGAAAAACTACGACGCATGTTTAGAAGCATTAGATGCAATTGATCCTGCAGCATCTGCAAGAGCAGACTACGATCCTAGAGGTACTGGCGAACTTGGATTCGGTATCATCGAAGGTCCTAGAGGAACCAACGCTCACATGGCAAAAGTTGAAGATGGAAAAATCAAATTCTACTCTGCAATTGTACCTACCACTTGGAACATTCCAACTATGGGTCCAGCTACAGAAGGATTCCATCATGAATTTGGTCCACACGTTATCAGAGCATACGACCCATGTTTATCCTGTGCTACTCACGTGATGGTAGTTGACGATGAAGACAAATCCATTCTCAAAAACGAAATGGTGAGAATCTAAGTTGGAGGATTAATAAATGCCTTATGATTCGGAGATAATCGTTATTGGATGCGGAAATATCTTATTTAAGGATGATGGATTTGGTCCGGTAGTCATTAATCTGTTGCAGAAATACTGCAATGACCAGAATGATTATTATGACCCTGCTGTCACATCATATGTTGAGGATGAATTTGATAAAGACATAATGAATCAAATCAAAGAGAAATTTGAAGGTATAACATTGCCTGACAGCATACAGTTCATTGACGGCGGAACTGCAGCTCCAACAAATTTTTTCCCGCTGTATGAAGAGTATGACTGGAAAAAGCTGATAGTTATTGATGTTGTTGAATTTGATGCGGAACCTGGAACTGTCGATGTATTTAATCCAAATATAATGAAAATAGGAAAATATGATAATCCTCACGGAATGACTGTTGAAGAGCCTCTTCAGAAAATTTCAGAGAAATGTGAAGTGGTTGTCGTAGGTTGTAAACCTGAGTCAATTCCGACTCCGGATGTGGATATGGGTTTAACAGAATCCGTAGAAAAGGCTATTCCTAAGACTATTGATCTTATTTTAAAAGAAATCGGGGTAAAATAATGTTTGATAAATTGAAAAAAGCTTTTGGCGGTTCATCTGAACCAGAAGCACCAAAAGTAGAAGAAAAAGTTGAAGCTGCTCCAGCAGAAACTCCAAAAGCTGCTCCTGCAGAAGAAAAAGCTGCTTCAGCAAAACCACGTATCGGTTACATACACTTAAGTGGTTGTACTGGAGATGCAATGTCTTTAACTGAAAACT
>NZ_CAMJUE010000080.1 GCF_946408925.1 uncultured Methanobrevibacter sp. | reverse complement strand
TTAGCCATCAGTCAGCCTCCTTTTGAATTATTCTAATTTGATCAGCTTTAACAGTAACCGGAATAGGTACTGCTGCTTCTATTAACTCAAGAACGACTTCTTCACGTGATTCATCAATACGAACCACTTTTGCTCTTTCACCTTTAAATGGACCAGATATAAGTTCAACAATACTTCCTTTTTGAATTGAGGAAATAATAGGTTCTGGTTTTAAGAATCTTTTCACTTCTTCAAAGGTAATGCCAACACTACCCTCTACAACCCCTCTTAAATGCTGTACTTTTAAGTCAGGGTTTCTGAGATCTATCTTTGTTGAAGATTCAACTAAAATATATCCTTTTAAAGATTCTGGAACAAGAATTGAAGAAATGCCTACACCATCAATAGTTCTAGCCTTACGTGCTAGAAGTCTTGCAACATTTCTTTCTTGACCCGCAGAGGTCTTAAGAGCATATATGGAACTGTTAGTATCTTCCATTAAAAATTCACCTATTTTTAAAGTTTTTTTCTAGTTAATAAAATCATACATTAAGTTAAAAATATTATAAAAGCCATTATTTTTTAGAGAATAAATGTCTCAAAAATAAGATTTCTATAATAGTAATATTTATGGTAACTTATAGTATATAAAAGTTTTCAAAAAAATAAATCTTTTGAGAAAAAATAATGCATTGAATGAAAAATTAAATTGATCAAAAAAAAGATAAAAAAATTGGTTTAGATACCAATTAAACTACCTAAACAGACAATAATATAACCAATACCGCCAATAATAACTACACCAAGAGCGGATATTTTAGCCAAATCCACATATTCTTTTCCGTCAGGTTTTCTTGATACTTTTAATACTCTCTTTGCATCTTTAACAAACTTATTAAAATCTTCTTGTACGTTCATTTGAATACCCATATTAAAAAATTTATAATCATAAAATAATAGTAATGTAATAATTTTTATTTTAGACATTAATAAAGTTTTTTATTTTACAAAAAAATAAAAGAAATAGAATTAGAAAATTCCATCAATAAAATCATCTAATTCATCACTAGCAGGTTCCAATTCAGTATCATCTTCAACATAATCAATGTCCGGAGTGTCATTAGGAGTATACTCTGATTTAATGCCTGAAACAACAACTGTGGTTCTGACAGTATTTTGGAGACTTTCATCAATTTGAGTACCCCAAATAATATTAGCTTCAGGATCTAATTTGTCAGCAACAACCTGAACGATTTTTTCAGCTTCATGTAATGTTAAATCAGAACTACCGGATATGTTAACTAATGCGCCTGTAGCATTGGAAATATCGATGTCTAATAATGGGCTGCTTAATGCTTCATGTACTGATTCTAATGCTCTGTCGCCAGAATCTGATTCGCCCATACCAATCATAGCCATTCCGGAACCGCTCATAATGCTTCTGATATCTGCAAAGTCCAGACTTACAAGACCTTTTTTAGTGATTAACTCGGTTATTCCTTTAACAGCTCTTCCAAGTATTTCATCAGAAACCATGAATGCCTTGTTTAAAGGTAAGTTTGGTGCAACTTCCAATAATTTATCATTAGGAATGATAATAACGGTATCTGCAGCTTCTTGAAGTTTTTCTAAACCTTGTTCTGCATTTTCTCTTCTTTTAATACCTTCAGCAGAAAATGGTAAAGTAGCTACAGCAACAGTTAAAGCTCCTAATTTTTTAGATAATTTAGCGATGATAGGAGCGGAACCTGTTCCAGTTCCACCACCAAGACCGCAAGTAACGAAAATCATGTCTGCGCCTTCGAGCTCTTCTCTGATTTCATCTTCACTTTCTTCAGCGCATTCTTCACCTACGGATGGTTCTCCACCAGCACCTAAACCTTTTGAAGTTTGTCTACCTAAAAGAATCTTTTTGGCTGATTGACTGTAAAATAAATCTTGAGCATCAGTATTTACTGCTATTGTTGTTGCTCCTTCAATACCCATTTCATTTAATCTTGAAATTGTATTATTTCCTGCTCCTCCAGCACCAACAACAAATATATTAGTTTTAACACCTTGCATTATTCCAATAAGCTCATCATCTATGTCTGAAGTGAGTTTATCAGGTGCTTTTTCTTCCATTCTTTGTTCGGATTCTTTGATTGCATCATCTATAAATTTCACAACTTAACCCCACATACTCTGCTATTTAAAATAATTGTTAAATATTTCTATTTTTACTAATATTTAAATGCAACTAATTATCATATAAATATGAAAAAAATCATGAAAATTAAAAAAAATAATCAGTCTTTTGGCATTGCAATAATTTCATGGAACTTTAAATTAAAGAGGTCCTTTGCGTTAACCGGTGTTAGAATAACTGCAGTATCCACACCGTGGCCTCTTCCTCCAATTGCAATTATTTTTTCACCGACAGGAATTAAACCCGCATCAGCAGCCATGATTGAAATTTCCGCTGAAACCTTAACTCCATGGGAAAACATTCTTAAAGTGTCCGCCACAATATCCAAAGGTGAGTATCCTCCGTATTTGTTTGTTACACCTCTTGCAGCACCGCTGAATGCATGTGAGCCGATGAATGTTTTGATTCCCACATCCTCAAGCTTATCAATCATTTCATCTGAAATGTCTGCAACATTTTCCTCTTTAAAACCCATGTGATGTGTGACATTGACTATTTCTATATTTTTATCATCAATTGCACCATACAGTTTCAATGCAGATTCACCTGTTGATGAAGCAATTAAAATTCTTTTTATATCAGGAGACTTATCCAATTTATCTTTAACTGCCCTGATAAGGTCATCTGTATAATCGTTTCCTTCCTGCTCAAAGTAGGTAATGAATTTTCTTTCCATATTTATAACTCCATAATAGATAATTATTTAAAACTTCAGTATATTATATTTATAATATCAATTTTTAATAAAGATTTTTATGACATCGCAGGAACTTGAAAATATAAAACATGTGATTAATGGAGATTATATTGTAATTCCCATTGAAACCGGATACATTAAACCTAATGACAATCTAGATTCCATAATAAATCCTGCAAGGGAACTGATGAGGGATGATGATTATCTGGTTATTGCCGAAACTCCGATTTCAGTTTCACAGAACCGTTTAGTTGATGAGTCAAAATACACTCCATCCCTAACTGCAAAATTTCTCACAGTCATCTGGAGCAAATACTTATGGGGATATGTTTTGGGGCCACTGTTAAAAATCAAAAAAAGAACCATCAGAAATTTAAGAAAGCTTCCAAAACAAACTGAAGCCCACAAGGAAGTGGTTCTTCAATTATACGGACTCAAGCATGCATTAAAACCTGCCTCCGAAGCGGGAATTGATTTGAGTAATGCACCAGGGACTTTTGTTTCACTTCTTCCTGAAAATCCCGAAAAGGTTGCACGTGAAATCAAACAGGAAATCGGAAAGGATGTCTGCGTGATGATTATCGACACTGACGCAACCTATATGAAAAACGGCAAATACTTCACAGGCCTGCCAATAGCAATTGAGGGAATTGATGCCGACAATGGATTTTTCGGATATGTGAAGGGCCAGCTGTCAGAGAATATGGGATCCACCCCCCTCGGATGCAGCGAAAAAATTGATGTTGAAACCGCACTGAAAATAGCAAACATCGCAGAAGATTATCAGAAATCCCTTTCAACTGAAATGAAAACCATCCACAGTGTTAAATCAGTGCTTGGCAGTGAAATTGATGAGGTAACTATCGAAGACCTTGATTCGATTACCCATACCCCTGCAGTCATCATCAGAAGGATTTAAAAATCCCTTCAAGAAACTTTTATATTTATGATTTTACAAAAAATATAATATTATAAATTAAATATAACGGATTTGAGTTTTGTGAATGTAGATAATATAGCCAGATATAGAAATTATTTGTTGCCCTTAGCCGATTGCATTTCAATCGTCCTCGGGTATTATCTTGTATCAGTGCTGATTACAGATTCATTTTTAATGCAGCCGACAAGTGCTGTAACCCTTAATGAACTATTAATAAGCATTGTTTTAGCCATAATTGTTTTTCAAATAATATTCAGATTATCAAAAAGATATTCAAACATTGTCCGTTATGAAAATAATCATGATTATATATTATACATTGTTCTTTCAGTAATCTCCTCACTCATAGTGTCCTTAATAGAGGAACTGATTTTGCATATGCAGAATCCTTCAATAAAGCTCAATCTGCTCACAGGCTTTGTAATCGGTATGATTCTAATATCCTACAGGATGATAATCAAATATGTGCTGTTGTCAGATGTGGTGAATAAGGGAATTAACTACACTTCCGAAAACCAGAAAAAACTGCTGATTATCGGAGGAGGATATTCCGCAAATGACATTATCAAAACAATCAATTCAACACTCAAAGGCCAGTATGACATTGTGGGAATTATTGACGATAACCGCAAACGTCTTGGATATTCCGTTGCAGGCGTTAGAATCATCGGAACCAGAAACGACATCATTAAAGTCTGCGAGGAAAATGATGTTGATGAGATATTTTTCTCAATTGTCAACATTGATAACAAAAACAAAAAGGAGATTCTTGAAATCTGCAGCAAAACCAAGGCCAAAGTCAAAATCCTTCCGAGCCTCACCGAACTGATAACTGAAGAGAACCTCTATCACAGTTTAAGGGATGTCGGAATTGAAGATTTGCTTGGAAGAGATCCTATAGAGCTTGACAACCACAACATTAAAAGTCTGATTCATGGAAAGGTTGTTTTGGTCACAGGTGCCGGAGGATCCATCGGTTCGGAATTATGCAGACAGATTATGCTTCACAATCCAAAACAGATTCTTTTATTGGACAACTATGAAAACAGCCTCTATGACATTGAGCTGGAACTTAAAACCAATCATCCGAACAGTGACATACGTGCAATAGTTGCAAATATCCGTGAAAAGGAAAGGCTCGACACAATATTCGAGAAATACTGTCCGGAAATTGTATTTCATGCAGCCGCACATAAGCATGTGCCGTTAATGGAAAACAATCCTACAGAGGCCATCAAGAATAATGTATTCGGAACATATAATCTTGTAAACTGCTCCGACAAATACAATGTTAAAAGGTTTATCCTGATTTCCACTGACAAGGCGGTCAATCCGACCAACATTATGGGAGCCACCAAGAGATTATGTGAAATGATAATTCAGGCCAAGGACAGGGAAAGTGAAACCGAATATGTTGCGGTCCGTTTCGGAAATGTTTTAGGCAGCAACGGTTCTGTCGTCCCATTATTTAAAAGACAACTGGCAAATGGAGGACCTCTGACAGTTACCCATAAGGAAGTTACAAGGTTTTTCATGACAATACCTGAAGCGGTGGCACTGGTTCTTCAGGCAATAACCTATGCCGACGGAGGGGAAATCTTTGTTCTGGACATGGGAGAACCTGTTAAAATTTATGATCTGGCAAAAAGCCTTATAGAATTATCCGGATACACCCTTGGAGAGGATATGGAAATTGAAATTACCGGAATGAGACCTGGAGAAAAACTCTATGAAGAATTACTGATGAACGAGGAAAACTTAGAATCCACCAAACATGACAAGATATTCATCACCGAATCCATGGACTTCACCATGGATGAAATTGAAAATAAACTGGACATGTTTAGGAAAATCGTTGATGATGAAAATACTTCGAAAGAAGAAATTAAAGAAACTATTAAAAAATGTGTTCCTACATACAGGGAACCTGAAGAAGTAAATGGAGACCAACAATGAATATACCGTTTTCACCACCTGACATAAGCGATGAAGAAATTGAAGAAGTAGTAGCTGCCCTCAAATCCGGATGGATTACAACAGGGCCAAAAACCAAAGAATTTGAAAGGCAAATCACAGAGTATTGCGGCAGCGAGAAAACCGTTTGTTTAAGTGCTGCAACAACCGCCCTGGAGATGACCCTGCACGTATTGGGCATTGGAAAAGGTGACGAGGTTATTGTTCCTGCATATACATATACTGCCTCCTGCAGCGTAATATGCCATGTCGGTGCAACTCCCGTAATAGTTGACAGCCAAAAAGACAGACAAGAGATGGATTATGAAAAGATGGCGGAAGCCATAACCGACAAAACAAAGGCAATCATCCCCGTTGACATTGCAGGAATATTATGTGATTATGATAAGATATTTGAAGTTGTCAAGGCCAAAAAGGATCTTTTCACACCTTCAAATGACATTCAGGAAGCTTTCGGCCGAATCATTGTTGTTGCAGACTGCGCTCATGGTTTTGGAGCCATTCAAAATGGTAAAAAAGCCGGAGCCATTGCAGATTTCAGCTGCTTTTCATTCCATGCCGTTAAAAACCTCACCACTGCCGAAGGCGGAGCGGTAACATGGAAATCCCATGAAGGCCTCGATACAGAAAAGCTTTACAAGAAGTACCAGATTTACTCACTTCACGGCCAGACAAAGGATGCCCTTGAAAAAACCCAAAAGGGTTCCTGGGAATATGACATTCTAATTCCTGCATACAAGTGCAACATGACCGATATCCAGGCTGGAATCGGACTTGGCCAGCTGAAAAGATATGATTCAATGCTTGCACGAAGACATGAAATCATCAAAAGGTATGAAGATGCGTTTAAAGGCACCCGAGTAATTATTCCAGAACACACCGGTGAAAACCACACATCATCCGGACATCTCTACCTTGCAAGGATTGACGGCATAGGTTTAAAAGAGAGAAATGAGATTATAATAAAAATGGAAGAGCGTGGAATCAGCACTAATGTCCACTACAAGCCGCTTCCATTACTGACAGCATATAAGAATTTAGGTTTTGACATTAAGGACTATCCTAATGCCTACGGATTATTTGAAAATGAAATCAGTCTGCCGATTTATTCCACACTGACTGATGAGGAAGTGGATTACATTACCCGAAACCTCTTGGAAATATTAAAAGATTATTAAATTAGATATATTTTTATAATAAGAAAAATATATCTAATATCAATTTTATGATTTATTTAATAATGCATTTGTAAAATGTATAAACCGCTGGGACAACGGTGCAGTAAAAATCTTCCAAAAAACGATATAATTTTTTGGTTTGCAAATCCCCTTCTGCTACAGACGGGGAAGTTCAAAAAGTTAGGGGAAATTAAATGATAGACGATCCATTAGTAAAGACCTTATTAATCAATGTTGTTGAAGACGAAAGCAATTTACCTATCGTGCAAGCGTTAATCGACGGTATTGAAACCGATGAAGAAATTGCCAATAAAACCAAAATCAAATTAAATATCGTTAGAAAAATACTTTACAAACTTTACGATTTAGGATTAGCTAGTTATAAAAGAAGTAAAGACCCTGAAACCCAATGGTT
>NZ_CAMJUE010000079.1 GCF_946408925.1 uncultured Methanobrevibacter sp. | reverse complement strand
TTTTCATAAAAAAGGTTATATATTCATTGTTCAAATAAATTATATTAATATTTTATATGATATTTAATTGAAGAAATGAAATTATTTTTGGAGGATTATTATGACTTGGGAAGATGCACCGTCTCACATTTGTAGAGGGGGAGATGTAAGGGGACTCGCTTTTTGTTGTCCGCCTGTTAAACCATGCCCAGTTTTAAATGCGTTACAGGAAGTTAATCTTACACCACAGGAATATGTGGATATTAAAATTCAATTCGGAAAGGAAACCAAATTAGGTGAAGGGGCAGGAACCTGTTTCGGTTCACTTATTTGGTGTTGCAAACCATCAAAACCTTGTCCTTTAAGAGACATGACTTTAAGGAATATGGGAATGAGTCATGATGAATATTTGGATTTGAAAAAGGAATTGTCCGAAAGGTTGGTTGGTGTAAAAAAACCTGACCCTGATCAAAGGGCTGAAGCATTAGCTGAAACATTCAACATATCCAAATTGGAGGCTATGAATGTTTTGACTGAATGCAATAATGATTTGAGGGCCGCTGTAAAAGTATTGCATGCAAAGTCTCTTGAAAATTCTGATTAAAATGGATTGGACATCTGTTTATCTAAAAACTTCTTCTTTAAATGTCTTTATATTGGGCACTGGAGAAGTGGCAACAAGAAGGGCTAATAAATTCCTTGACCATGGGGCCAATGTTAAGCTGGCCGGAAATTCACTGTCTGATGAGTTAATTGATAAGGGAGCCATATTGTGTTCCACAGACAGTGTTGATGAATTGGTAAAATGGGCGGATTTGGTTGTTGTTGCCAGTGGCGATGAAGAGTTGTCCAATTATGTTTCATCTATTTCTGATGATAAATTGATTAATAGGGCGGATTATCCTCAAAAGGGTAATGTTATTGTTCCTACAAGTTTTTCTATTGGGGATGTTGAAATATCTATTTTTACCAACGGAAAAAGTCCGTTGATGGCACGTCAATTGCGTAAAAAAATTCAATCCATAATAACCGATGAGGATATTTTTGAAATTGAACTTCAGTCTTATGCAAGATTGAGACTAAAAGAGGTTATTGAAAATCAAAAAGAGCGCAGAAATTATCTTTATGATATTTTTGAAGATGAAAGGATTAATGATTTGATTCAAAACGGTCGAATTGATGATGCCAAAGAATATATTGATGATTTAATAAGGGGATTAGAGTGATAGTTAATTTAAGAGTTGACCATAAGATTGCAGACATTCAATCTATGGAGAATATTTCAAAGGATATGGATGAGTTGTTTTGGCAGTTGCAGGAGAAATATTCAATTAGTGAATATGTTGAGATTTCCACCTGCAACAGAAAGGAGTATTATCTTAACAATGATTTGATTCAGGATGACGATGAGCTGTTGACCCATGAAAATCAAAGCATTGTAATTGAGTATGGTCAATCTGCGGTTATGCATCTGCTTAGAATGACTTCCGGTTTGGAATCAATGATTGTTGGTGAAGACCAGATTCTGGGTCAGGTTAAGGATGCAAAACACAAGGCTGTTAAAAATCACCATTGCGGTAAATCCCTTGATGCCATCTTTACAAAGGCGATTCATGTCGGTCAGGTTGTAAGAAATAAGACCAATATCAACAAGGGTGCTGTTTCAATCGGTTCGGCTGCAATTGACCTTGCAGAAAAACACATTGGCAATCTTGATGACAAGTCCGTTCTGGTAATCGGTGCGGGCAAGATGGGAAAATTGGTTGCAAAGGCTTTGGCTGAAAAGAATCTGAAGGCGATTTTTGTTGCTAACCGTACATTTTATGTTGCAGTGGATCTTGCAAAGGATTTGGATGGTGAAGCAATTCTTTTTAATGATTTGGAAAAATATTTGGCCACTGCCGATTTGGTAATCAGTGCCACAAGTGCGCCTCATCCTATAATTACCAAGCAACGTCTTTTAGGTATTGATATGGATTATGAAAATCTGATGATGGTGGATATTGCAAATCCTCGCGACATATCCGATGATGTGTGTGAATTGGGCGTTAAGTCATTCAACATTGATGATTTGCGTGAAATTGCTGATGAAAATACAAAACTTAGGATTAAGGAATTTGGCGAGGCGGAAAATATCATCAATGATGAGTTCAATTTACTTAAAGAATCGTTTAAAATAATGGAAGTTGATGAAATACTTGGTAATTTGAGAGCATCTATGGAAGAGATAAGGCAACGTGAAACTCAAAAAGCGTCTGTGAAGTTGGCTGATGTAGATGGTAGTGTGAAAATTCTGGATAATTTAACAAATTCCATTGTCAACAAGATATTTTTCGATATTTCAAAAAATCTTAAAAAAGCTGCAAAAGAAGAAAACAAGGATGTTATTGATGCGGCCGAATATATTTTTAACAAAAATTAAAAATCTATTCAAACATTCCTTTAACATCACTATTTTTTATTTTAAAACTGTTTAATGCATATTCAATATTTTCCATTGTGATTATTTCACAGTCATTGGATATTGCATTGTGAAGGGAAGTCTTTAATATTTTCTCTTTAATGTCTCTGCCGGACAGTCCCCGGGTTAATTTGACAATCTTTTCCAAATCCAAATCATATTCCAAAGGCATTGTCTTTAGGTTTTTTTCAATAATTGTCAATCTCTCATTGTCGTCAGGCAGCTTGAATTCAATTTCCTCTTCAAACCTGCTTCTAACAGCCAGGTCGAGACTTGTCTGATTATTTGTTGCACCAATGGTTATGACTGATTTATTTTCTTCAATGCCGTCCATTTCAGTTAAAAGTGAGTTTACGATTTCGGAAACATCTCCCCTCAATGACTGAAATGATCTGTGAAGGGCTATTGCATCAATTTCGTCGATGAAAATTATGGATGGCGCATTTTCGGATGCCTTTTTAAACAGATCATGAATTTTAGATGATGCATCACCAACATGTTCGCCAATCAGTGAAGTTGCCTTAACCAGATACAACGGAACGTCAAGCTCATTGGCAAGGGCCTTTACAAGCATTGTTTTGCCGGTGCCGGGAAGGCCGTAAAACAGAATGTTTTTTGGAGCCCATGGGCCGAAACTTTCAGGGTCATCCAGGTATTTTGTAATGACTTTAACCTTGGATTTGGCATTTTCCTGGCCAACAATATCGTCAAGTGTTATGTCTGATTTGATTTTATTGTCTTTGTTCTTTTCAATTTCATCAGTAATGATTTTGATTTTGGTGTCTTCGGAAATAATTGAGTTATTCGGTTTTGCCGTGATGATTTCAAAACCGTAATCAGGAATTATCTTTTGATCAAATAAATGTGACTTTTCACGAACAACCAAACCCAGCCATTGCTCACGGGCATATTCTTCAAATAATTTAGGGTTTTTTATTTCAATGTCCTCATCCATCATTGTAAAATCAAAGGGATAACCTACAGGTTTGATAACAACCAATTCAGCGTAGTTTTTATTGTCATTCTCTATTTTTGAATTTTTCTGGTTGCTGGTTTTAATTTCATGTTGTTTGCTGTCACTTTTCAAATAATTCCCTCCAATTTTTTGTATACATTCAAACATTATATTTAATTATTTAAATAGTTGTTGAAATATAGTATTGTGTGGTGGATTCAAATGAGTTTCAGAACAAAAAGAGTGTTGCTCTCAACGCCATTTTACATGCTTTTCGAATTTTTTCTGCTAAAATACATTTTTTTATTAATTGATGGTATTGATGATGTTTATTTATTTATATTAACATTATTGATTGGTTTAAATCGGTTTGTACCTATGTTTCTTGAGGCAAAACGGTCCAGAGTCATAACAAGGTTTCTAACAACTCTTGATGTTTTGTGGATGTGGGCATCTTTAATGTTTTTAATAGACATTTCCGTTATTTATTTGTTCGGGTGTTTTGTGAATTTGTCTTTGGAAGTCAGATTGGTGCTGTTGTCAATTGTACCTATTTTGGGCATTTACAATTACTGGAAAGCTCATAGGATTGTGGTTTGTGAAAAAACATTGGAACTGTCTAATCTGAATCATGACGTCTGCATAGCTCACATGTCGGATATTCACTTTGGGGCGGTACGCCACAGAGAAATCATCAGGGATGTCAGTGAAAAATTAAATGAACTGGATTGTGATTTGGCAATTATTTCAGGCGATCTGGCCGACGGGTCATGTGTTGTCGGCAGTGAGGACTTTAAAGCTTTCAGTAATGTTAAAATGCCGGTCATTTTTACTCCTGGAAATCATGACTACTATATGGGTATTGAAGATGTCATAACCGCATGTGAAAATGCGGGAGTGACTGTTTTGGATAATGAATCCATGGAGTTTGAAGGTTTAAACATTTTTGGATTGTCTTACAGTCACGGAGACCGTGGTTTTCCGGAATTTGATAACTCAGTAATCAAACAGGATTCGATCAACATTGTAAATTATCATGTTCCTTATTACTGGGAGGAATTTTCAAAATTGGGCTTTGATGTTCAATTGTCCGGCCACACTCACGGAGGACAATTTTATCCTGCGGTCTGGTTTGCCAATTTGATGTTTAAATATAATATGGGATTATTTAAAAATGATTTG
This sequence comes from uncultured Methanobrevibacter sp., assembly GCF_946408925.1. Lineage (GTDB taxonomy): Archaea > Methanobacteriota > Methanobacteria > Methanobacteriales > Methanobacteriaceae > Methanocatella. The sequence continues at coordinate 2,810 of NZ_CAMJUE010000079.1, read as the reverse complement.
GGCCGATATTTGCATGTAACCACTGGTGTTGGGTCAATGGATGTTCCGATGAGGTGGGGAACTGATTCGGAGATTGTAATATTGAAATTAAAAAAAATTTAATTTCTTTATTTTAAAATTATTTAAGTATATAAGATTGATATCTTGTTATTATGATGTTGTATAATTGTAATCTATTTTTCTTATAATGTATATAAATTTAAATATGTTTTATTTGTTAAGTATATACGTGAAGAAATATGGATGACAAAACACTAAAGGTATTTGCATATATCAAAATCTCATCATACAGAGAAAAAGCACTTAAATCTCTAGAAAATGGAAATAAGACTCCAACTCAAATAGCTAATGATGCAGATATTAGATTAAGTCATATTTCCAAAGTTTTAAGGGAATTTAAAGAATGTGGTGTAGCGGTTTGTATCAATGAAGAGGAACGTAAAAACAGAATCTACAAGCTCACTCCTCTTGGGCGTGATGTTTTGGAAATTTTTGACGATTGAATATCATACTTTTTTAAATGAGTTCCGCCAAATATTAATTCATGGAAGGAAATCATAATCATTTTTGTATCTACTGTGGTGCCAGACTACAGGAAAATCAACGTTTCTGCACACAATGTGGAAAAGAGGTATATCGTGAACCGGAGCCAAAAATCGTTAAAAACCCATCCATATATGTGCCGAAGATTGATGAAATTGAGAAGGATTATAACTCCAAACAGGCAAAAGCCAAAGAATTGGTTGAGAAACTATTTGACCCCTCACACATGGCATATTCCAAATTCACAAATGCAATCAACAAGTCCAACAAGCTGTTTTCAAATCAGTTGGATGTAACCCGCAGGATGGTTGAATTGGATGATAGGAGTTATGTGGTCGAAGAGGAAATTGAAAACAAGATAAAAACATTAAACACCTTCGTCGATAAGATGGAAGATTTGATAAATGAACTGGTCATTCATTTAAGCACCAACAAAAAAGATAATGATGATATAAACACTTTATTTAATGATATGGATGATTTAATAGATTCAGTAAAAGACTATTAAATCATTTCCTCATATATTTTTTTCATTTTTAATGCATCTATGTCACGCTCTGGTGTTTCACAGATGATATTTGCACTCCAGCCATTGTCAATTAAATTGCTGAGCAGATCTCGAATATTCGGTCCGTATCCATCGCTTTCATCAAGAGTGTGGTGTTTGACTTCGCCGCTACGGCCATATTCAATTGTTGTAAAATGACAGTGCAGAATATCAATATCCAGATTATTCTCAATTGTTGAAAAAATGCAGTTATAATCTTCTTTTTTATTTAAAAATCCTCTTCCACGTGCATGGACATGTGCAAAATCAATAGTCGGTTCAAAATGATCAAAAGTGGCACACAGCTCAACAACCTCTGAAACATTTCCAAGCTGAGTTCTCTTTCCGGTTGTTTCAGGTGCAAATGTAAACTCCTTAATTCCTTCAGCCTCGAGTTCTTCAAATAATCTGTTGACCGTATTTTTTGATATTTCCATTGCCTTTTCAGGTTTTCTGTTTAAATATGCTCCTGGGTGGAACACTAACCGGTATGCTCCCATCCACTCTCCGGCACGTGCCGCTGCTATGAGGTGGCCGATGCTTTTTTCAAGTTTGGATTCCTCTTTAGCACATAGATTAATGTAATATGGGGCATGCATGGAAACTTTAATGTCATGCTTTTCGGATTCCTCTTTTAATGTTGTTGCAGCTTTTTCACCAATTCTCACTCCATATGGGGACTGGTACTCATAGGAATCAAGGTCTTCTTCAGAAATATATTTTGGGGCCTTGTAGGCAGCGCCCTTATAGTTGATGGGGCTTCCGGCAGGTCCAAAAAGTACTTTATGTTTCATTAAAATCAGTTAAAAAAAGTAAAAAGAGGGAATTTAGAATATTCCCATAGCTTTGTTGGTTTTTGCAATGGACTTTTCGTTGTCACTTTCCATTTCTAAAAGTGCACGGATTGCGTCGATGTTTTCAGGTATTACGTCTGATTCCTGATGAACAGCCTGCATGTAGAAAAGTTCATTGTCCACGACATTGATGGATTCTCTCCAAACTGGAATTTCATATAAGTCATTTCTGTTTCTTCCAAGTTCTTTGGCATATTCCATCAATTCTGCAGTTGAGCCTAATCCTTCTTCGGCAGATACCACTAATACTCTTGAACGTTTTTCCAATGCTTCAATGATTTCTTCAGTTTCAACATCGTTGTTGATTTCAACCATGATGTTGTGCTGGTGCATTAGTGTGGTTGGCACGAGCAATGCCATGGTGGTAACGTCAATACCTTTCATTACGGTTTTTACATCAGGTCCGTGATGGGAAGGCACTTTTGGAGGATTTGGAACAATAGCATTGATTGGTCCTTTTTTAATTTCAGACGGGTCTGATCCTCTTCTAACCATTACCGCACGCACTTTTTTGATATCTGCAATCGGATCGATAGTTGATAATGTACGGGTTAATCCGGTAGTGTTACAGGATACTACACGGGTGTAATCTGCTCCGTATGAGTCATCATAATTTGAAATAGCGTTGAATGAAAGACCGGTTAATTCATGGTCTTCTCCACCTTGATATATTGCCTTAACTCCGGCTTTTTTATACATTTCAAGGTTTTGTGGGCCGATACTTCCAGGAGTACAGTCAACAACAACATCCGCTTCCTGAATCATGTCTTCAACAGTACCGGCTATTTCGATTCCTGCATCTTTGAATAACTGTTCTCTTTCAGGAATTCCAATGTATAACGGATATCCTTTTTCTTCAACAGCAG
>NZ_CAMJUE010000078.1 GCF_946408925.1 uncultured Methanobrevibacter sp. | reverse complement strand
CTTACGTATCTTTTCGGTACAAAGATTCGATCATTAGCTTCAGAAATTGATGTAAAACCTCCAAAAGATTTAAATAAAATGTTTCTGTGAGAATAATTTTTCAAAATGACTTCAAAAAGCTTTAAATAAAATATAAACCAAAATTAAGAGTAACATCCCATATTAAATACAGAGATATGCTTATGAAAAAAAAAACAAAACATGACAATGTCTCTGTCAATTACACCATGAAGAGGTGATAAAATATGAAATAATAAAATTCTTGATAACAACATAATTCTTTACAATAGAACATTAAAAAAGCTATTTTTGCAAATTACATGGACCTCTATTTTTGTTTGAAAAAAAATCAAGTTTTAATTACAGTTAAAATAAAAAAAGAAATCAAAGCATTGATTTCTAGTTTAAGCAATTGTGAACCCAATTGATGAAGTTAGTGGTTGGGCTGCCTATTCTTTCAGCTCGGGCATGACCCTCGTCCCAAACAGTGGAGAATTCCACATTATCAAATCCGACCCTGTCCGAAACCGCAAGATAAAGATTTACATCAACACATTGGGAAGTGTCACCCTGTTTGATACCGGTGTTTATTCTCCAGTATTTTGCCACATCCGAACTTCCCGCACCGTCATAGTAATCGCTTAGATAATACATCGGATTGTACATGTTCACACGGGTTTCCATCGAATTGTTCTCGGAATCGTTTTTCGCCAAATCCTTACTGTAGCCGGTTTGGTAATTCTTGGAGTATCCGCTGTATTTTGAGTATTTGTCTGAGTTGTTTTCAAGCAGACTGTGGACTGTCTTATCGAAGTGTAATGAATGGTCGTTGAGACCGAAGAGTTCGTTTTCTATCTGTGAACGGTTCAGATTATCGAATGCAGGCGGGGATCGGGTATGTTTTTTGCAGTGTTTTACAAATGCTTCAATTGATTTGATTTTGGCGGTGTTTGTGCTTGCATCATATTCAATCCATGAATCATTGCCGTTTAAAGAGTCAATATACTCCTGTGCATTTTTATAAGTTTTGGAATCACTTGCCAAATCTTTTGAGTTCCCACCTGAAGAGGCTCCACCGGATGGGGCATCACCGTTTTGTGCGTTTCCTGTTTCATCTTCGATTGGCGGAGTGTATGGAAACTTGGTTTCGTTTAGGAAGTTGTTCAGTGACTCTTCGGTGACACTTAAGATATAATCATAGTAGCTTCCTGAGGCATATATTCCAGTTTCGCTTTCTTCAAGTGTCAACAGGCGGCCGTTAGGATCTGTAAGTCCCAATTCATTAATATAAGTTGGATATTCTCTTGCAAGGTCACTGCTCAATTGACCTGTGAATGATGAATCGTTTCTTGTGTATTGACCCATGTTCCATTCATAAGCGGCATTGGCAGTGTCAAAGCTGGTTATCGGACACCAGCACATTGCACCGAAAATGGCATTTGACAATTTATTTCCGTTTTTATCAACCATCGCCGCCTGGATACTTTCCATGTAAGGATCATAGAGTTCGCTGTTTCCGCTTGCTCCCATGATGGCTGACTGCGCTCCCCCTCCGCTGAGGCCGAATGTGAATATTTTTTCAGTGTTTCCCGGCAGGACATCCCCGTTGAATCTGTAGTATGTTACGGCTGCTTTAAGGTCTGTTACACCATCCGGCGCTTCGCCAATATCCTTTCCACGACATCCCGGATTCAGATATATGAATCCTGCATCAGTGTATTCATTAACCTTACTGGCATTATATACTGTTGGCGCTTTGCATGCTGAATAACCCGGAGTAATTACCGGTATCACTATCGGCGCTTCAGCTGCAGTGTAGTTTCCAACTTTTCCATCAGTTTTTAGGGCGCATGTGTATTTTCCGTTTGAGTTTTTGGTTGCCTCAAAGTATTTTCCGGGCACATAGATTCCGCAAGCCTCATAATCGTCATTCTCAGGATTCATACAGTATACAAGTCCCATCTGATAGTATATGTCGTTTGCTTTATCATAACTCCAGTTGCTCATGTTAACGGTCAGTTTTTCGCTCAGTAAAGTGGCATTGTATGATGGGCCGTCACTTGATGAATGGCTGTTGTTTACCATCAGGGCTAATGCTCCAACAAGACCTATTATAATGATTGCGGCAATTATGAGATTTTTATGCGTATTTTCCATAAATTTTCACCATGAATTGTATGATTTTAAGACAATATTTAACTATTTTCATATCATTGTTTTTGTATACTGAACCATTTTTTTCAAAATGGCCTTAAACAAGATTAAAAAAAGCCATTGTTAATGTCGTGTAGAAAAATCTATACATATCAGACATTAAAAGCGATTAAATTTGTGCATTTATAAATGTTTACATTAAAAGTAACTCATTTGTATAATTTTTTAGTTAATATATCATATAAATTTAACCATTTAAAGTGTGACATTGAAGTTTTTAAATTACCTATCAAAAAGGGAGATGAAGCAAGCAATATATAAATATATTGGCAATTTTATTAAAAACAAGAATTTTAACGTATCTTTGAGAGAGAATCATTCAAAACGTTAAATATCAAAAAATTGTTCCAAAAAAGATTTGAAAGTAAAAAAATTATAATAAAAAAAACACGGCATGAAATATTATCTATTCACACCATCTTTTAAGTTTAGGGAAAAATTCCTCTGACATTTTTCTTGCTTCCTCTTCACTCATGCCTGTAGCTTCGGCAGTCTTTGGAACGCAAAAGTCAATCATCTCTTCCATAGTGCAGTCACGTGTAAATTCACCATTCTGATAGCAGTGTTTGCAGTAGTCTGTACTTTTGGATCCGTCTTTTTCTGTTCCGAAATCATCCTCGCCCATAGGCATTGCGCAAGATTGGCAAAAGTTCATCTCTTCAAAATTCATATACCTAAATTTAACGGACAAGTTAATATAATTTACTGAAAAGACTGAAATCATTGGTAATTTATTTAATTAACTATTATAGTGAGGGAGGAATCTTAAAAATTAATGAAAAAACATCTACCATCATAATAGCTGCATTTTCACAGCTGACTCATCAGCTTATTGCAAACATGATCGTAGCTGCACTTCCAGAGTTTAAAATGAATGTTTTGAAATGAAAGAAGCGTAAAAAAATATATTACCTACTCCTATGGACACATGAATTAAAACAGTGCCCTAAGAAAATTGATATACAATCATTAAATGAATTGACCAATATAACACAATTAAACCATTAGGTTTATATCACTTATATAGTATTGTCCACAAATAGTTATTTATCATATGGCGGGATTAGTATAACGGCAGTACATGTGAACAGAAGTCACAAGGCGTTGGTTCAATTCCAGCATCTCGCCCCCTTTTTTTAAAAGCCAGTGATAAGATGATGGAATATTCTGACACTAAATTCAAGAAAATGCAATTCCAGATGCAGGAATATTTTGATGATATATTTTCAAAGGAAGAATTCCTATTCAGACTGGACTGTGATATTAACGAAGCCTGGAACCTTTATCTGGACAGTTTTCCTCCGGAAATCAGCGGCACATATCATGAAAAGCCTTGGCATGACTGTCAGAGGTGCCGATCATGGTTCAAAACAATGGCCAATGTGGTCATGATTGATGATGACTATAAAATCAGAACATTATTCGATTTTGAAACAATCCCTGAATATAGGGACGTTTTCAGGGTTTTGGATGAATTTTTAAAGACAAAAAGGGTTGAAAATATATTCTTAAACGATTCCCCTTCAGTGGGCGTTTTCCGTTCATTTGCAGAATATGACGGGGAATTCGATGAAAATCATCACTTTTACCTTGATCTTCCGGACAGGTTCATCGTGAACAGCAAAGACATGACATCTGAAATTGGAGATGCACGTACACAAAGAAAACTCATGGAAGACACTCTTAACCTGATTTCACCGGATGCAATCGCAACCGTTCTGGAGCTTGTCCATTCAAATACATTATACAGATCATACCAGTGGAAAGATACTCTTGAAGGATTGAAAGCTGTTTTTGAGGAGTTTTACGGGATGGATGAGGACTGCAATCTAAACAACTGGCTGTGGAAAAAATCAGCCACATTGCCTCGAAACATCACCCACATCAAAAACACAAGCATGGGAACATTGCTGATAAACATAAGTAAAGGCATGGATTTGGAGGCGGCAGTAACCAAATATGAAAAGATTACAGCTCCGACCAATTACCAGAGGCCTAAAGCAATCTATTCAAAGGAAATGCTTGAGGATGCGAAAAACAAAATAGCCGAACTTGGCTATATGGACAGCCTTCATCGAAGATTTGCAAAGCTTGAGGACATATCCATAAACAACCTCCTGTTTGCAAACAGGGACGTTAAGGCAACTCTGGGCGATGACATATTTGACATGCTTAAAAAGAACGCAACCAGAAAAGTCCATAACTTCGATGAGATTTCCACAATCAGCCTGGATAAATTCATCAGTGATGTGCTTCCAGAGGCACAAGAGATAAGCCTCTATGTAAGCTCAAAATTCAAAAGCAACTTTGTTTCACTGACAGCACCCCTGAATAATGATGCACCAGGCATGTTTCAATGGGACAATCCATACTGCTGGGTTTATGACAACAACATTACCGACAGCCTGATGAAGCAGCAAGTTAAAAAGATGGACGGGGACGTTGATGTCGATTTGAGATTTTCCATACAATGGAATGACGGAAAATGGGACAGGAACGATTTGGATGCACATTCAACAGAACCAGATGGCCATGAAATTTATTTTAAAGATATGAAAAGCAAGAAAACCGGAGGATGGCTTGATGTGGACATAATCACCCCCGTTGAAGGCGAAATTTCCGTTGAAAATATTCAATACAAACATAAAAGTAAAATGACTGACGGAGAATACCTCTTCAGAGTTCACCAATACACTTATCGGGGAGGGGATGACGGTTTTAAGGCTGAAATAGAATTCGACAATACGATTTACACTTTTGAATATCCTCATAAGCTTTCCCAGGACGAATATGTTGATGTGGCAAAAGTCGAGCTTGACAACGGAACATTCACGCTCACAGACCTCGTGGGAGATGCCACAAATACCCACCATTGGAACATTGCATTGAATGACTTCGTGCCGGTTTCCCTGATATGCTTCAGCCCGAACTATTGGAACGGCAATGAATATGGAAACAAGCATATCTTTTTCATGCTCAAGAATTGCATAAACGATACAAATCCAAGCGGATGGTTCAATGAATACCTCAACAATGAACTGCACCCGCACAGGAGAGTCATGGAGGCACTGTCTTCACATCTACGGCTTGAAGATACTGAAAACCAGCTTTCAGGCGTGGGATTCAGCTTGGGCAAACTAGGAGAAAACAGGATAACCGTACAGGTTAGGACAAACAACATGAAAAGAATATGGAACGTGATTATATAAGAAGATGATAGAATGTGGATAGAAGCATTATCAAAGAAGTTAAGATTTGAATACAAGGGCTTGATAAGCATTGAGGATCTTTTTGATTTGAGCCTCAAGGAGTTGGATGAAATTTACAGGAAACTCAAAAAGGAACTGGATGAATACAGACAGTACTCTGCAGATTCCCTCATGGACAATGACGATGAAAAGGATGAAACATCCCGGGAGCTGCAGCTTAAAATAGATATTGTCACCGCAGTATTCAATCATATCAAAAGCGAGCAGGAAGAACTTCAAAGAAAAATCGCTCTTCAAAATCAGAAGGACAAGATTTTAGGATTAATTGCCGATAAGGAAAATGAGGAATTAAGCAATAAAAGCATTTCAGAATTAAAGGAAATCCTAAACAATATGTAAAAAAAGAATCAAATTTTTCCAGGTGGTTTTATTGATTGACAATAAATCCCGAATACTAGATGAAATCCAGGAAATTGATGATGCAGCCAAGCTATTGGAGATTTTCAATGAGAGCAATGATGTTGGGATACGATACAGTATTGTCAATCTCATAGATGACGATTCTATTCTTTATGAAATATTTTTAAAGGAGAAAAACTCCTTTATCAAAAACATTGCCCTGAACAGAATTTCATCCGACATACTTGATTGGGAAGAGTTCAATAAACTGGACAACTATCAAAAAATCACCTACATTGAAACCCACACTAATGAACAGTTATTCTTCAAGATTGCTGAAAACGATAAGGACTTTAATGTTAGGCTGGCAGCCATTCACAAGATTTCAGACAGAGATTTTCTTTTAAAAATGGCCGATAACCATGAGGATTATCATACAAGAGCAGTTCTTTACAAAAAACTCAACAATTTATCAATTCTTGATGAAATCACAGGCGACAACCTCACAAAATCCCGCATGAACCTGATTGAAGATTTGAACAATGAAAAATTCCTGAAAGATATTGCCATGAACGACCCTGAAAAGGAAGTTAAACTTCAAGCACTGAATAAACTAAACGCACCCACCTTCTTTTTTAACCTCCTAAAAGACACATTGGATGACGATGACCTGACACAATATGTCAAAGCCCTAATTTCAGATCAAGATTTGGAGGATAAACCGGACTGGAATGAATTCAATAAGCTAGACAAGTATGAAAAAATCACCTACATTGAAACACATACTAACGAACAGTTATTCTTCAAGATTGCTAAAAACGATGCAGATTTCATTGTTAGGCTGGCAGCCATTCACAAGATTTCAGACAGGGATTTCCTTTTGAAGATGACAGATAGTCATGATGACTACGCCACTAAAATGGTCATTTACAAAAAGCTCTACAAGATGCCCATTTTGGATGAAATCCCCGGTGAAAATCCCATCAAATCCCACATGAATCTGATTAGGAAAATGGACGGTGAGAAATTCCTGTACGATGTTGCAGTTAATGATCCTGAAGAGGAAATGAGGATTCTGGCCTCAAGAAAGTTGAATCAGCTTCATTTATACTTATTCATCCTGGAATTCACTTTTCAAAACTATGATTTAGACCAACTGATGGGCAGCATTAAAGACCCATCATACCTAATTGATATTGCAATCCATTCATCAAACAGTAAAGTGACTGAAACCGCCATTAACCACATTGCAAATCCTTCTGCCCTATTCGGATTATATCACATCGGCAATGACGATATTCAAGAAGCGGTCATGAAAAAATTAATTTTCGGCAATGTTTTTTCTAGAGAAAAAATTACCGATAGGATTAACATTGGCGATATAATCTCTAAAATTAACGCTGATGATTCTGATGATATTGTGGCAAATGATAATTATGACGTGATGAACTTAAGCGCTGATGAAAAAAGCATTTATGAAAATTTTCTAGTTGACCTTGCAAGAAATAATACTAACTCTGACATTCGGCAAAATGCAGTTGAAAATATTGATGATGAGGACATTCTGGCTGACATTGCAAGAAATGATAATGAGTGGAATGTTCGCATGGAAGCTGCTAAAAGAATTACTGACGAGAACATTCTGGCTGACATTGCAAGAAATGATAAAGACTTATATGTGCGCCAAGAAGCTGCTAAAAGAATTACTGACGAGAACGTTCTGGCTGACATTGCAAGAAATGA
>NZ_CAMJUE010000077.1 GCF_946408925.1 uncultured Methanobrevibacter sp. | reverse complement strand
GTTGAAGTGAAACCTTCATCTGAACCGGGGGATTATTCTGCTGGTGTGTCTGAATTTGAAGTTGAACAAGATGAAAGCGACAACTCCTCCAAATTAACAGATGATAATGACGAAGTTGAAATTATAAATGATAATGAGAATGATTCTTCAGATGAAATAGATTCTTCTGAATTTAAACAAACTTCACAGGCAAACCAAAACGAAGATGAAATTGAAACTCCTATAAATGATGATGCTGAAGTATGGGAGATGGAAGACAACGCTCCATTAAATGAAAATGATGATGCTGAAGTATGGGAGTCAGATGAAGGAGTATCACCTGAGGATAATGCGGAAGTTTGGGAAAATGATACCGATTATGCTGATGAAGAAAAACCACATTCTGTAAAAGATAGAATAAAATCACTTTTCACTCCAAAATCTGTTCTTGAAGATACTCATGAAAATAATGATTCTTCTTTATTTGGAGGCCTTAAATTCCATAAAGACTTAGGAGAAAATTCAGATTTGGATGATGAGTTAAAAGAGGACTCTCAAAATATTGATAATTCTTCAAAAGAAGATATTGTTGATTTGGGTTCTGATGATGATTATATTTATGTGGACCACAGCAATGATGAACAAACTGATGATGAGATTCCTAGTGTTAAATTTGATAAAAAAATCGATGAACCAGTTGATGATGGTTTTGCAGATGAAAAAACTGATGATATTGAAGTTGAGGAGTCTCCTTCCGATGATATTGTTAGTGGTTCTGTTCGTGAGGATGTTTCTGATTTTAAAGCTGATGATGTAGATTATGATGATGCTTATGAAACTAAAGCTAATCAACATGCAGATGATGATTATGTTTATGTGAATCATAGTAATGATGAACCAATTGATGATGGGTCCATAGATGAAAAAACTGATGATATTGAAGTTGAGGAGTCCCATTCTGATGATGTTGTTAGTGGTTCTGTTCGTGAGGATGTTTCTGATTTTAAAGCTGATGATGTAGATTATGATGATGCTTCTCAAACTAAAGTTAATCAACATGCAGATGATGATATTGTTGATTTGGGTTCTGATGATGATTATATTTATGTGGACCATAGCAATGATGAACCAATTGATGAGGAGATTAATGAATCCATAGATGATGATATTGTTGATTTGGGTTCTGATGATGATTATATTTATGTGGACCACAGCAATGATGAACCTGTTGATGAAGAGAAGGTGGATTTAGGTTCTGATGAAGATTATATTCATGACGATTACAAAAAAGATGAAGATGTGCCTAATGATGAAATGGATGAAAAAGAGGAAATTTCACAACAGCCAGTCATTGAAAATCATAAACCAAAAAGAAATAATTTTGTAAAGTCAATTATTTCTGATGTGGTCAGCGGTGAAACCCAGCTTCAGCCTAAAGAAGTTAAAAAAGTCAAGGGTGAATTTATTGATGATGATGTTCAATTGCACAAGCCGGCTCCAAAAGACGATTTTGTTGTGGAAGCTGAAATCGTAAATGAAGATGAACCAAATGATTTAAATGATAACCTGCCTGATTGGGATGAAGAAAAAGAAGAATTGAATATATTTAATGATAATTTGCCTGATTGGGATAATGATGATTCGGATATTTTTGATATTGTGGATGACGCTAAAAAAGATTATATTGATGAAACTTTTGACAATATTGAAATTGATGAGGATGCCAGTGTATTCGATTTGGAAGATGACGGACCATTTGAAGAAAATAATGATGATGAATTTTATAATGCCTCACATTATGATGGCAATACTGAAGATAATGAAATTCCACAGGAAAATGAGGATAATATTGCTGATGAATATGATGATGTTGATGAGGGAGTTACATATTATCAGGGATCAAATGATGTAACAAGCAAGCTTCGAAAAAACAATTTATATTATGAAGATGAAAAACCAAGATCTGTTAAAGAATCGATTAAAGGTTTCAAAAAAGACATGAAATATATCAATAAATCATTAAAAGAAATTGAAAATCCCACAAAAATCGATTATGTTTCAGTTGTTGACAGAACTGAAGAATATAATCCTGCAGATTACTTGAACATGCCAAGTGACGATGATTCAGATAAGATTATTGAAATGGAAGAAGGATTAACATTTGCTGAAAAGGAAGAGCAAAGAATTGAAAAAGAATTGAAAATGGAAACTCTTCAAAGAGAAATTGAAAGCGATGAAAATGTTATTGTTCCGGTACACGAACAACACAGGAGAGAAGAGCTTAAAGACCAGGCACTGGAAGATATCATCCAATCAGCTGATGAAGAATATACTGAAATCGAAAAAGAAAGGCATAAACATGATAATCAATTAAAGGCATTTGACAATCATAAATTACCTGGTAAAAAGAAATTGGAGGATAATATTATTAATTATGTCCAATCAACAGATATAGGTTTAAATTCATCCGATGATTTGTATAAAAAACCGATTGATAATGTATCAGATTCCATTAAATTAATTGTTGATGTTGAAGGCCCAATTCATGTTAATGAGGTAACAAAGAGAATAAAAGATAGCTGTAATATTAAGCGTGCAGGGTCAAATCTGAAAAAAACAGTCAATGCGGCTATTGAAAATGCGGAAAGTTCCGGAAAAATTATCAGAATTGGTGACTTTTTATATGATGCTTCAAATAATAATGTGATTATTAGAAGAAGGGAAAAGCCAAATATAGATTTAATTTCTGATGAGGAAATAGCTAAAAGCATTGAGCTTGTTTTAACATATAAATCCAATATAACAACAAAAATGGTAGCAAAGGAAACTTCACGTAATTTTGGTTTTAAATCAACATCTAAAAAGACTGCAACTCGTATTAACAGTGTTTTGGATTTGATGATTGCAAATAATAGAGTTAAAATTGAAAATGATATTGTAGAGCTTAAATAGATGTGTTATGTCCACTAAACTTAAATCCCCTGATAATCTGCCAAATAAGCCTGGTGTATATATAATGCGTGATTCATCAGACACCATTATTTACATAGGTAAGGCAAAAAACCTTATTAAAAGGGTAAAATCTTATTTTAGAGAAAAATTGGATAGGCCAAAAACCCAAATATTGATGAGTCATTTTGACAGTCTGGAGTATATTGTAACCAATTCTGAAAAAGAGGCTTTGATTTTGGAAGCTACATTAATTAAAAAGCATCGTCCGAGATATAATGTTCAGCTTAAGGATGACAAAAGATATCCTTATGTTAAAATCACTGATGAGGAATTTCCAAGACTGGTAATTACAAGAAATGTGTCAAAAAAAGGCGTTTATTTCGGTCCTTTCACCGATGTCGGTTCAGTTAAACAGACAGTTAAATTTTTAAAGTCATTATTTAAAATTAGAACTTGCCGCAATATGAACGGTCCTTGTTTGAATGCGCAAATTGATTTATGTTATGCTCCATGTGACGGAAGAATTACCAAAGAGGAATATTCGGAAATCATTAATAAGATTGATCTGTTTTTCCAGGGTAAATATTCCACAATTGTTAAAAACTTAAAAAAGGAAATGATGGAAGCTGCAAGCAAAGAGGAATTTGAAAAGGCAGCTGTTATTAGAGACCAGATCGCTTCAATTGAAGAAATCATGGAAAAGCAGTTTGTAGATTTGGTTGATGATGATTTGGATCAGGATGTAATAGCCATTGCTCCGGGCAAAACCGAAGTGGTGGTGATTATAATGCCAATCAGAAACGGCAAAATTGTTGGCCGTGATGACTTTTTAATGAGTGCTTCGAAGTATGATTCATCATCAGAAATCATGTTTGCTTTTATTCAGCAATATTACGGTTATAACAGACATATTCCAAAGCAAATTCTTTTGGATGAGGATATTGATGATAAGGAACTTCTTCAAGACTGGTTAAGTGATTTGAGAGGAAATAAGGTAAAAATTAAAGTCCCTCAAAAAGGTGTCAAATTAAGACTTGTTAAAATGGCTAAGAAGAATGCTGAAATCATTAAGCATCAAAAGAAAAAGATGGAATCCTCATTAATTGAACTCAAAAAATATCTTAAGCTTGAGAATTTGCCTCATGTAATAGAAGGATATGACATTAGTAACATTTCAGGTAAGTTTGCGGTTGGTTCGAAAGTGTCATTCAAGGAGGGCAAACCCAACAAAAAAATGTATAAACATTTCAAAATGGAAACTCCCGGTCCGAACGATTTTGCCATGATGGAAGAACTGTTGACTCGCAGATTGAAAATGATTGATCGTGACCCCGAGCCTGACTTAATAGTCATCGATGGAGGTAAAGGACAACTTGGTATGGCTTATGGAGTATTGGAAAAACTGAATTTAACACATATTCCAATTATTGGTCTTGCAAAAGAATTTGAAGAGGTGTTTACTCCACATTCAAGTCGTCCGATTATAATTCCTAAAAACAATAGTGCATTGTATTTGCTTCAGCAGGTACGGGATGAATCTCATAGATTTGCGATAACCTATCATAGAAAACTACGCAGTAAGGATATTTCTTCCTCTTCACTTGACGATATCGTTGGTATTGGCAAAAAAAGAAAAATTGCACTTTTAAAAGAATTTGGAACTATTGATAACATTAAAAAAGCATCAGTGGAACAATTAGCCAAAACTAACGGCATGAATCAAAAAACGGCTGAAAATGTCTATAATTTTTATCACTAACTTCTAATTATTTTTTACAAAAAAATACTAATTTTCCATTAACTTTAAATATGAGAATTTTAATAATGTTTTTATAACAGAAATAAAAAGGTTATGTTATATGGTGAAATGTCCTCGGTGTGGATATGAAAATTCAACCACAGCCGTATATTGTGATAACTGTGCCTTTCTACTTTCAGATTCTGATGGAAAAAAAATTGATATGATAAAGCGTGAAAGTAGCTGGAATATAGGCATAGCTAAAAAAATTGTAATAGTGTTGGGAATTATTCTTATTTCGTATCTATTGTTCTCAGTTGTTTATAATAATACCCAACCGACCAATCAAGAATCATTAAATGTTATTACTGATGACGGAAGTAATCTTCAGACTTCTTCTTATCCTTATAAAGTTAAAATCGTTTACCAGGGCAGTTGGTATGCCGAAATGGGTGATCCGAATTACC
This sequence comes from uncultured Methanobrevibacter sp., assembly GCF_946408925.1. Taxonomy (GTDB): domain Archaea; phylum Methanobacteriota; class Methanobacteria; order Methanobacteriales; family Methanobacteriaceae; genus Methanocatella. Next base: position 2,893 of record NZ_CAMJUE010000077.1, on the reverse strand, counting down.
TTGTAAAGGAAGCTGCCGATGGTTCAAAAACATTCACACTTGACTGTGCTGCCTGGGAAAGGATTGCTCTAGATGTTCAAAAACAGGATTATGGTGAAGGCGAACTTAAGGTTCAACTTTTAAGGAATGGTGAAGTGGTAGCTGAGAATTCAACTACCGCTGCTAATGGTAGAATTGTAATCAATTACAATTATTAGAGTAGATTGATTTTTTGTTCTAAGAGCTCTACTAGTTCATCAGTCCTGTACAGTCTGATTTCTTGAGAATCTTTATCTTTAAATATTTTGATAAAGGTAATTAGGTCATTGCATAATTGATCGTATTGGATATTTAGTGTGTTAAACTTGTTTAATAATGAGAATGCACGTTGCTGGTCCAGTTTTGGTCCGTCTCTTAAAATTCTCTCCATATTTGCAAATTCTGTTTCTATCATAATTTTTTCTTCTTCTAAACTATTCATATACTCGTCAATTTTATTGTCGCTAGCCATAGTAATCACTTATTTTTATATTAATTCTTAAAATATAAATAGTTTCAAAAATAAAAATTCCTATGAATAAAAGGGGCATTAATAATGATTAAAGTTGAAAATGTAAGTAAAGATTATGAATTAGATGATGGAACTATGGTTTCAGCACTCAAAGATGTTAGTTTTGAAGTAAAAGAAGGGGAAATACTCGGAATCATGGGAAAAAGTGGTTCAGGAAAAACTACTCTTTTAAGGGCATTACGGGGTGTTGAACACATTGATGAAGGAAGTATTGAAGTTGGAAATGCAAAAGTTACTTCTGAATCATCTCAATTTTATTATAATGAACTTAAAAAAGAAACTGCAATTCATCTTCAAAGGTCTTTTGGTTTATGGCCGGATACAGTACGTGAAAATGTTTTAAGAAAATTATATGCAAGAAGATACTTTGATGAGGGAGATACCAATTTTGAAGTTGCAGAAAGTGAGTTCGGCCAGGAAGCTGATGAGCTGTTGGAACTTGTTTCACTCACTAATAAAAAAGATCATTATGCATCCGTTTTAAGTGGCGGTGAAAAACAACGTTTAATCATGGCTCGTCAACTTGCTAAACAGCCTAAAGCATTACTTTTAGATGAACCTGCAACAATGGCATGCCCTAAAACAAAACAGGAAATATTGGATGCAGTTAAAAAAATCAACAAGGAACTAAACATCACTGTTATTCTTGTATCTCATTTGCCTGATGTCCAAAAATACCTGGCAGACAGAGTTATCCTGCTTGAAGACGGTGAAATAGTGGATGAAGGTTCAGCGGAAGACATCTGCGACAAGTTCATGGAGGGCATGGATGACATAGTCGATGTTCAAAATATTTCAACCGATGAGGATGTTGTGGAAGTAAAAGATGTGTATAAACGTTTCTACCTGCTGACCGGTGGTGAAGTGCTTCAAATCGAGGATATAAATTTCAAGGTTCAAAAGGAGAATATTTTAAGTATTATAGGTCCTAGTGGTGCCGGTAAAACAGTTCTTTTAAGGATGCTTGGCGGATTGGATGATCCCGACAAGGGTGAAGTGCTTTATAAGGTGGAAGATGACTGGGCAGACATTGACATCCCAGGTATCAATCGTATGAAAATCCGTTCAAAATTAGGATTCATGCACCAGGAATTTGCATTGGTTCATTATTCAACAGTCTTAAACCAATTGGCGACAAGATTAGGGTACAAAAACCAGGATATCATTAAGGATGCTCAGAAAAGGGCAAAACAAATTGGGCTTAGCGATGAGCTTTTAGATTCATTTTATCAGTTAACAGACTTGCCGGAATCCGAGGCTAAAGAGCGTTTAAGACAAGTAGGTCTGGATGCTGAAATATTAAACGATTTGTTCCCAAGATTCCCTGAAACCGCTACTAAGGAAGCGGTTGCCGATATTTTCGAAAGTCTTGATTTGGATATGGATATTCTGCATAGGAAATCCTATGAATTGTCTGGCGGTCAAAAGGTACGTGTAATGCTTGCATTAATTTTGATTTCAAGACCTAAATTCCTGCTTTTAGATGAACCGTTCGGTGATTTGGATCCGGTTACATTAAGAGATGTTACAAATGCTTTGAAAACAATCTCAAAGGATTATGGAATCACTATAATAATGATTTCACACAACACTGACTTTATCAAGGAACTGTCCAACAGGGCAATATTCATGGATGACGGAAAAATTGTTGACGACAGCGAAAACATTGATGAGATTGTAGACAATTTCATAGACTTCTGTCATGCGGATTATCTTAAAGGGGACTAGATAATGTTTGATGTAATTGCAGTTCCTGTTGACGGTTCGGAATATGGATATGATGCAGCAGACATTGCCATTGAAATAGCTCAAAAATTCGGCTCTAAAATTGCTGCAGTTCACGTGTTGGAGGAATTTTCATTCAACAGCTATGATTCCGAAGAGGATTCAGGTGATGCGATTTTAGCCAAAATCACTAAAAAGGCTTCCGATGTGGGTGTTGAAGTAACAGAACACCTGCTCACTGCCGACCCTTTAAGGGATATGAAGTTCATCATCGACCAGACTCAAGCTGACTTGGTTGTTATCCATGCTCATGGAGCAAACAACAATCGTTTTGTATCTTTTGAGGAAAATGAAGTGTCTGACACTCAAGTCGGTTCAGTTTCAGAAAGGCTTCTGAGAACTTCCAGTGTCCCTGTATTATTGGTTAAATAATACCTAAAAATTATTTTTTTCTTTTTTTATACGATATTTTGCTATTTTTAACTAAACTTTTAAATAAGATAAACACCATATTATTTTTAACATAAATTGTTTATATTAAAGGAGATATTTTTATGATTGTTAAAGATTGGTGCTCATTCTGCGGAGAATGTGCCGGAGTTTGTCCAAGAAATTTAA
>NZ_CAMJUE010000076.1 GCF_946408925.1 uncultured Methanobrevibacter sp. | reverse complement strand
AAATATTTTGAAAATTATCAATAAAAGTATGATTAATTTTACAAATCAAAAAAAAGCCATGAACTCCCATGATTCAGGAGTTCTCATTACTAATCAAAAAAAGCCATGAATTCACGAGATTCTTGTGTCTCACTAAATTCATTGATGAAGTCATGCAAATCATTGATGAATTCCTGTTTCCTTTTATCCAAATCCCTGATTTTTGAATAATCTTTCTTAACAGAAATGCTCATTATGATATCATCTGTTTCAAGAGTGATTTCAGGATATAATGAATCAACAAAATCATCCATTTTTATCCTCTTCCAAGTTCCTGATGTGCTCTTGCAAGGTGTCCTGCAGCCAATGCACCGACAAGAGACAATTCACCGGCAAGAACTGTTGATGCAACAATTTCTGCAAATTCGCGTGCCTTACCTGAACCTGCAACACCAAGAATTTCCAATCCTTCATGAGCAACTTCCAAACTTGTTCCTCCACCGACAGTGGCAACCGGCAGGTCCGGAAGATTAACTGAAAAGTACAAGTCCCCATTTCGGTTTTCAGCTGTGGTTATTCCGAGTGACCCTTCAACAACATGTGCCGCATCCTGACCTGTTGCCAGAAATATTGCTGCAACCATGTTTGCATAATGGGCATTGAATGCCATTGCACCACTGGCCGCTGAACCGATCAGGTTTTTGGCAGTGTTAACCTCAACTATTGCATCAGCAGTGGTTTTAAGTTTCTTTTCAACAATTTCTTCAGGTATCAGTATGTCTGCAACTACACTTTTTCCTCTTCCTTCAACAATGTTTATAGCTGCAGGTTTTTTATCAACACATACATTACCGCTTAATGCAATATGGGTTGCAGTGGTTTCTTCTGCAAGTTTATCAAGGATTTTTTCAGAAGCTATAGTTACCATATTCATTCCCATGCTGTCTCCTGTTGAAAAAACGAATCTTGGATAAACATAGCTTCCAACTATCAAAATAGGGTCAATTTTAATCAGTTTACCGTGAGAGGTTGTAGATTCCGCAATTGCTTTCAACTCATCGAAATTATCAACAAACCATTGTTTGATTTTAATGGCATCACCTACATTTTCACATTTGATTGCCGGCGCACGAGTCATGCAATCGGAAACAACCCTTGCATTTACACCACCGGATGCAGTGATTGTTGATGCTCCACGGTTGATTGATGCAACCAATGCTCCTTCAGAGGTTGCAAGTGGAACGAAAACTTCTCTTTGACAATATTCACCATTGATTTTTAATGGTCCTGCAATACCCATAGGCAACTGCAATACACCAATAGAATTTTCAATGTTTCTTGCTGATGCCCTTTCCATGTCCAAAGTGTAATTGGAAATGTTTAGCAATTTCAAGTCATACTTCTGTTCGAGAAATTCCCTTCTGATATCAGTTGCGGTCTTTGCATCAACTTCCTTATCAACCTGATAAAGTTTCATTTCGCCGTTCAATAATTTATCAATAATTTCCTGATTTGTCATCTACATAACCTTTTTAAGTAATTCTACAATTTCAGATGGCTTTTTGGCCACTTCTACACCAGCATCATTTAATGCTTTGGTTTTACTTGCAACAGTACCGGATGAACCTTGGATGATAGCTCCAGCGTGTCCCATTCTTTTGCCTGGAGGTGCGGTTCTTCCTGCAATGTATGATACTACAGGTTTTGACATTTCATCTGCAATGTATTTACCGGCTCTTTCTTCAGCGGTTCCTCCAATTTCACCGATTAAAACAACAGCTTCAGTCTGATCATCTTTTTCAAACCTTTTAAGAATATCCACATAATTGTCACCTGTAACAGGGTCTCCACCTATTCCGACTGCAGTACTTTGACCGATGCCAGCATTGGTGAGTTCACTTGCAATTTCATAGGTTAATGTACCGCTTCTTGAAATTACTCCCACATTTCCTTCAGAAAAGATATGGGTCGGCATAATTCCTAATTTACCCACACCAGGAGATATTATTCCCGGAGTGTTTGGTCCTATGATGGTTGTACCCATCTGTTTTGCATATGCCATGATTTTCATACTGTCGTGTACAGGGATGTGTTCTGAAATAATGACAACCAAATCCAAGTGTCTTATTGCTTCAAAAGCAGCATCCTTTGCAAATCTTGCAGGTACGAAAATAATAGAAGCGTTTATGTCCACTTCTTCAACCGCTTCTTCCATTGAATTGAAAATAGGAACCTGGTCCAAGAATTTCTGACCTCCTTTTCCAGGTGTCAAGCCCGCTACAATATTAGTATTATAATTTAACATTTGTTCAGTGTGGAATGAACCTTGCTTTCCAGTGATTCCTTGAACTAAACATTTTGTATCCTCATTTAATAAAATCATAAATTAACCTCCTTATCTTAATATTCTTGTTTTATTTTCAAATGGAACAGCCAAATCTATTACATTTCCATTCATAAAAGCAGTGGCTGAAAATATTACACTGCCTGGCAATACATTACAGGTTGTTCCTTTTTTAACGAGATAAACATTTTTATTTCCAAGTGCAGCACCTATCATGGCTCCTGCAATTACCCCTACAGATTCTATGTTTTCAACGGTAGCTACAACTACCGGATCATCTGTTTCAGGTGAGACATATCCCACACCAGGTATTTTTCTTGTTTTCGGTTCTATATATTCTGATACATCAGTACAGTTTTTCATTCCACTGGCAGCTTCAATTGCAGAGTTTGCAACATCTGCCACAAACGGTTCTCCACCATATGTATCAAAACCTAAAACAATTGCATCAGGATAGAAACCTTCTCGAATATTTGCTTGCGCATATGAGATTCCTTCCCCTGCATCTTCCGGATTGTCGGAAATTCCGGATAAGTCACCCAAGTTTTCTGCACTCATTTTTAAAACATTAACCAAACCTTCATTGACTTTTTCAAGCAAATCATCTTCGACAAATGCACTGATTACCACATCATCACCAGTGACATTGGTAAGTGCAACATCCCTTGCACCTAATTCTTTTACTGTTTGAAGGTTCTTTTCAATAGTTTCTACTAGCTTAGAACTGCAGGACACATCATTTTTTGATATATCTGCACCTATAGCTGTAATTTTCAAATTAACACCTTGTATTATTGAATTAAATAAATAATAAAATTTTTAAATTTTATTGGTATATATTATGTATTTCAATTTATATAAAGGTTTTAAGAAAATTTAATTAATAACATGAATCAAATATTTAAATAATGTATTCACAAACAAAAATTGCAATTCCGATTTTTCAGGAAAATTGCAAGGACGTAATTAATGTAGCTAAGGATTGTATCGACAAGGGCGCTGACGTGTTGGAATTTAGAATTGACGGATTGAAAAACCCCAATATTGATGAGATTAAAAACACTATTGAAGAGATTAACTTCCCCATGATAGCCACCAACAGAATCACTTCTGAAGGCGGTTCCTTTAAAGGATCTGAAGAAGAAAGAATAAATATTCTTTATGAATGCTGTGATTTGGTTGATTATGTGGATATTGAACTTCAATCCAACGATGAATACATACACAAAATTCATGATACCGGCGTGAAAACCATTGTTTCATATCATGACTTCAAAAAAACTCCAGATTTAGATGAAATCATGTATATTGTATCCAAAGAGCAGGAATTAGGAGACATTGCAAAGGTTGCATTCATGCCACAGAATCTGGAAGATACATTGACAATTCTTGCGGTTTTATCCCACTGTGAAAACACCATAGCCATTTCAATGGGAGATTTGGGAAGTTACACTCGTGTGATGGCTTCAAAATTCGACTCTCCAATCACTTTTGCGGCAGGTACGGATGTGACCGCTCCGGGCCAAATCGATATTGAAACTATGAGAGCTCTGCTCAATATGGATTTAAATATCATGGACGAGTGATTTTAATGGCTAAAAAAATCATTTTAGCATTACTTATACTTATTTTAATCATTTTTTGCGGAATTCTTTTTTTAGGAAATGACTCCGTTGACATCTACATTGACGGGGAAAACATTACCGTTGAAACCCACACTTTTTCTAGCATCGATGCACAGGGACTTAATGAGGCAATATGTGATTATACATTGAATGTGATGAATGACACTGATAGTGATGTTGCAACATACAAAAATGGTGTTGGAGACTTGTGTAAAAGGTATGGTCTTGAAGATGCTGAAATCAATCTAGATTCATCAATTGGGCATGACCAGATACCTGTTTTGATTCATGTTGACGGAACATCCATGCTTCCAACATTGCAGGACGGTCAAACCGCTCTTGTAAACAAAACCCATAATGTCCATGTTGGAGACATTGTCGTTGCTGAAAGTGATGAATACGGCGGAATCATCAAAAGGATTGATGAGATAAATGAAAATGGAATTCACCTGGTAAGTGACAACAAGGCAATTTCCTATGAATATATCAACGGAGAATTATATGAAATAAAGGGAATATCAACTTGGGTTGATGTTTCAGACATCAATGGTGTGGTTATTCAATATTAATTAATGGAAAATAGTCAAAGGACTATTTTCCCGAGAAAAATAAATTAAACTGCACTATCACCCTCTTCACCTGTTCTTATCCTAATCACATTGTCCACCGGCTGGATGAAAATTTTCCCATCCCCGATGTTTCCGGTATATGCACCCTCTTTAATTGCATTGACAAGTAAATCCAATCCTTCGTCTTTTACAACGATTTCTATACGTGTTTTTGGAATTAAATCTATACAGTAACTTGATCCCCTATATGATTCTTTTATTCCCCGTTGGCTTCCTCTTCCTTTTACTTCGGAAACTGTCATTCCTTCACAGCCAACTTCCATCAATTTATGTTTTACATCCTCAAATTTTTCTTGTCTAATGATTGCAACAATACGTTTCATTTATTTTTCCTCCTATTAATTTAAGTTATATGCAGATTCCTTATGTAAATTAGTGTCAAGGCCGCCAATTTCCTCACGGTCTTCAACTCTTATACCTTTCATAACCTTATCTAATACTTTGGCTAATATATAACTTATTGTAAATGAGTATATTATAGTTGCGATTACACTTATTATTTGAACGCCCACCTGTCCTGGATTTCCATACAGTAATCCTGCAACACCACCTATTGATGGGACTGCAAATATTCCGGTTGCTATTGCTCCCCAAACACCAGACATTCCATGTATACCCCATACATCTAAAGCATCATCGTAACCGAGTTTTGGTTTTATGTAATAGATTGCCAAATAGGATATTATCGGAGCTACTGCACCTATAATTAATGCACCGAAAACATCGACAAATCCTGCTGCGGGAGTAATTCCCACAAGACCTGCTATTGCACCGGATATTGCACCCAGCACTGTTGGTTTTCCAACAATGTAAGTATCCATTATTGTCCACACGACCAATCCCATTGCAGCTGCAACATTTGACACTATTATTGCATTTGCCGCAAGACCGTCTGCTGCAAGACCGGATCCTCCATTGAATCCCATCCATCCAAACCAGAGCAATGCAGCTCCAAGCACGGCATAACCCAGATTATGTGGTATTAATGAAGTGTCTTTTCTTTTTCCCAGAACAAGTGCTACAGCCAGTGCGGATATACCTGAATTAATATGCACTACCGCACCTCCTGCAAAGTCCAGTGCGCCCATTTGCATAAGCCATCCTCCTCCCCATACCCAGTGGGCAATAGGGACATAAACAAGACAAGCCCATAATGGTACAAAGATTACCCATGCTCTAGTTTTCATTCTTCCAACCAATGCACCGGACATGATTGCACATGTCAGACCTGCAAATGCACATTGAAACATTACAAAAAGCAATGTCGGAATTGTTCCATTCAAATCATCCAGACCGATTCCCTGTAAAAAGAAATTGGTCGGTGAACCGATTAATCCATTTATATCGCTTCCAAATGCAAATTGATAACCAAAAATTACCCAGATTATACTGATTATTGAAAATGCAATGAAAGTTAGAAATATTGTATTTAATACGTTTTTGCGTTTACTTAATCCTCCATAGAAAAATGCGATAGCAGGGATACTCATTAAAAGCACAAGAAGTGTACATACCAGTATCCATGCGGTGTCGCCTGCATTGAACATAACCATTTTATCATACTCTATTAATAATTAATTTAATTTCTTCCAAGTAGTCGGAAGTAATATGTCGGAAGTATACTTCCGATGTATAATGATTGAATCCCATCATATATAAACCTTTTGCAGAAAGATTGAAAAAATTCTTAAAAATCCTTAAAATTAAAGAAACAATTAAATAATATCTTTTAAAAAAAATAATAATAGTATAAACTAAAAAAGTGTTATTATGAAAGGTTCTGTCAAAGCAAATTTAATTGTATTTCTAATTATTGCAGTTATTGCTTTCTGCGTCAGTTTAACATTTGCCAACCTGACAATACACGAAGAAAATGACTCCTACAAATTAATAGCAATTAAAAACGACTCATTTGAACCAAAAGAAATAAACTATGTGCCAACATATGTTCCAAAAAATGACACAAACAAAACAACAAACACAACAAATGTGACAGATGACATTGAAGATTTGATAGACTGGAACGATACAGACGATGAATGGGAAGATGAATACGAGGAAAAAGGAAATGAAGAACGGTAAAAAGAAATTTATCAGAGACAGTGTTTATGGAGACATCAGCTTAGATAGTTTTGAAGTGAATATAATGGATATGCCCCAATTCCAACGTTTAAGACGGATAAAACAGTTAGGATTAATAAGTTTAATATATCCCGGCGCAACACACACAAGATTTGAACACTGTGTCGGAACAATGAATCTGGGATCCAAACTAGCTGAAGAATTAAATCTATCGCAAGACGAAATAGAATTGATCAGGGCTTCAGCGCTTCTGCATGATGTAGGTCACGGCCCATTTTCCCACGTTTCTGAAGGAGTACTGTCCGTTCCCCATGAGGAACTGTCAAAATATGTGATTACAAAGACTTCAATGAGAGATCTTCTTGAGGAAAAATTCGATGTAAATAAAATTGTCGACATCATCAACGGAAAAGGACACCTCGGCCCAATAGTATCTGGAGAACTTGACGTTGACCGGATGGATTATCTTTTAAGAGATTCACACAACACCGGAGTTTCATATGGAATAATAGATTACGAAAGACTGATTTCAAACCTGACATTGGATGACGGGCTGATTCTTGACATCAAAGGAGTTCAGGCTGCTGAAGGAGCACTGGTTTCAAGATATTTCATGTATCCAAGCGTATACCAGCACCATACCACAAGAATCGTGAATTCAATGTTTAGAAGAGCATTGAAAAAGACAATTGATGAAGGTATAATAGAGGAAAAAAAGATGTATCAGTATGATGATTCAGATGTCATTGCAACATTCAGACACTGCGAAAATGACTATGCAAATGACATAATGCACCGACTGGACAATAGAATCATCCCAAAAAGAGTTAAAAGCATAAGATTGGATAACTTCAAAATCCCGGAAAAAATGTATAAAATCGGAGCCGAAAATCTGAGAAAAGCAGAAGAGGAAATAAGTGAAGATTATGGAATAGATAAAGATTATGTATTCATTAACATTGCCGAATATCCTCGTTTTGATGAAATGAAAACACAGGTAAGCGTTGACGGAAAATTATTCCCACTGACTGAAATATCAAATATCATAGGAGCATTAAGCAAGGCAAGATTCAACATACCAGACATCAGCGTTTATGTTCCTGAAGAAGAAAAATCCAAATTCAGCAAATTCAAGTTAGACCATTACATTGACTTACCTGAAATTGACCGTGAAAAATTCCACGGAATACATTATGACCAAATTAAACTATTTTAGGAGAAAAATATGATAGTAGTTGCAATTACCGGAGCGAGTGGAGTAATATATGGAATAAGACTTCTTGAAGCTTTAAAGGAATTGAAAATTGAAAGCGGTTTAGTAATCAGTGATGCAGCTAAAATTGTTATTGAATCAGAAACCGGATACCGAATTGAAGATGTTATAAAAATAGCTGACAGATACTATGATTTTAATGACCTGACATCTTCCATAAACAGCGGATCATTTAAAGCGGATGCACTGGCAATTGTTCCATGTTCAATGAAAACATTATC
>NZ_CAMJUE010000075.1 GCF_946408925.1 uncultured Methanobrevibacter sp. | reverse complement strand
TCATATTCTTTTTCATATCCTGTAATGTTTTTCTGTTGCATATTTTAATTTATGTATAATATAGTATAAATTAATTAACTTTAAATTCTAAATAAAACACTATGCACTATGTAAAGGCCAAAGGCATTTTCACATCAGATTATGGGATAAACTTATACAGAGGTTGCACTCACGGATGCATATACTGTGATTCAAGAAGTGAGGTCTATCAAATCAACCATAAATTTGAAGATATAGAAGTAAAGGAAAATGCAGTTGAATTGCTTAAAAAGGAACTGGTTAAGCGCAAACCCTTCATGATCGGAACTGGGGCAATGACCGATCCCTATGTTCCGATTGAAAAAAGACTGCAGCATGTGAGAAAATGTCTTAAGGTAATTTACAGATATGGGTTCGGATTTGCCTGTCTGACAAAATCCGATTTGGTCTTAAGGGATTTGGACCTTCTTAAAAAAATCAATGAAAAATCAAAGGCTGTTGTTCAAATCACACTGACAACTGCCGACGATGATTTATGTAAAATCATAGAGCCCAATGTCTGTCCGACATCAAGGAGAGTTGAGGTGCTTCGAAAACTCAATGAAAATAAAATCCCTACTGTTGTCTGGCTGTGTCCGATTTTGCCATATATTAACGATACTGAAGAAAATATCAATGGAATTCTTGATTCATGCATTGAAACGAATGTTAAAGGTGTTTTAAACTTGGATATGGGATTATCATTAAGGAAAGGCAATAGGGAATATTTTTACAAAAAATTGGATGAACATTTTCCTGGCCTAAAAGAAAGGTATGTGGAAGAATTTGCAGACAGCTATTTCATTCACAGCAGACATAACCGAAAGTTGAAAAGGATTTTAAAGAAAAGATGTGGCGAAAATGGAATGCTGAGCAAACCAGATGAAATATTTGAATATATGCGTGAATTTCCATCCAAATCGTATCAGTCCAAATTAATCTAAATGATTATATAACTTGTTTTTCAAATATCTAAACAATGAATTTCAATGATTTAAACATTTCACAAGATATTAAAAAGGCTATTGATGAGATGGGTTTTTCAAAATTAACTCCAATTCAAAAACAGGCCATACCCGAAGCATTAAAAGGTAAGGATGTTATAGGTCAGGCGCAGACCGGTTCGGGTAAAACAATGGCATTTTCAATTCCAATACTTGAAAAAATTTTCATTCCCGACAGGTCTCCCCAGGCTATCATTCTATGTCCGACAAGGGAACTTTGCATGCAGGTTGCATCCGAGATAGAAAAAATCGGTTCTAAAATAAAAAAACTAAAGGTTTTAGCGGTTTATGGTGGCCAGCCAATCGGAAAACAGACAAGAGTTTTGAAAAAAGGGGTTCATGTGGTTGTCGGAACTCCAGGTCGTGTGATTGACCATATCGAACGGGGAAACCTTGAGCTTGTAGGTATTGAAAGCGTGGTTTTGGATGAAGCTGATGAAATGTTGGAAATGGGCTTTAGGGAGGATATTGAAACCATTTTGGCTAAAACTCCAATTCAAAGACAAACTTTGCTTTTTTCAGCCACAATTCCCCAGGAAATTAAAAACATAGCACAAAAATATCAGAAAAATCCAGAATTTATAAAAATTGCAGATAAAAAACACAACATTCCAAAAATCACTCAATTTGCCTTTAAATGTGACATTAAAGATAAGTTTAACGGTTTGACCAGATTGATTGAATCATATGATGTTAAACTGGCATTAATATTCTGCAACACTAAAAAAAGTGTGGATTATGTAAAAAAACACTTAAAAAAAGAGGATTTTGCGGTTGACAGTCTTCATGGCGACATGACTCAACAGACAAGAGACAAGGTAATGAATAAATTCCGAAACGGAAACATATCTATTCTGGTTGCAACAGACGTTGCCGCTCGTGGCCTTGATATTGATGATGTGGAGGTCATAATAAATTATGATGTTCCACAAAACATTGATGATTACATTCACAGAATTGGCAGAACTGCAAGGGCGGGCAAGAAAGGATTTGCATTTACCCTGGTTTCCAAAGATGAGCTGTCAAGATTTAACAATATCAAAAAGGCGAATAATGTAAAAATCATTGAAAAGGAGTTTCCCACGCCTGAAGAAATAGAAACCCTTAAAATGAAGAAATTGCTGAATGATGCATCCTCACTGACTGGTGATGGAGATTTGGATAAGTATATGAGAATAATTAAAAACGGTTCCAAATCAGATTATTTGGAATTGTCTGCAGCATTATTAAAAATGCTAGTGGAAAAATAATTATTTTCCACCATCTATGATGTTGAATTTGATTTTTTCGTTTTCAAGTTCACGTGTGAATGCTTTGCTCATGTCTCCTACACAGATTGCAAGAACATTCAATCCTTTACGGGCGGCATTTGCAGTTGCCTGAGGTGCAGCATATTCAATGTCTATGTTTAAATTGAGCTTTTTGGCCACAGCACGTGAAACGGTACCTGCAACGGCAATCTTATTTATTTTTTCGCCGCTGTTAGTTCCTTTTTCATACACATTTTTAATCAGGTCAAAATCACAGGATTTTGATCCTCCTTCTTTAATTGTGGGAACATTGATAACAGTTACTTCACCAACATTCATGTCAATGATTCCGGTAAGATTAGTTAATGCAACATCCATATCTGCTTCGGCATCATCAAGCACAACACCTGTTGCGTTTTCTTCTTTTTTATGAGCATATAAAACTCCATCATTCATATATAATCCAACAATATCATCTTTTTTCAACTCTTCTGTAGCTATTGCTGGCCAAATGGTTTTATAATGGTTCATTGTTTCTAAAACTGAATCGGTGTATTTTCTTAAACTGATTGCATCTTTTTTAACTTTATCGATGCCGCTTTGAGTTATTTTATATGGTGATCTTCCGTCTTTGGAAGTAATATAACCTAATTCGATTAATGTCTTGATGTTTTCAGATACTGCTTGTATGGTTATTCCTAATTTTTTAGCCAAATCTTTTTGTTTGAGGTGTGGGTCCTGCTTTGAAATTTCACTTAATATTTGGAAATGTGTTAGTGCACCTCTTTTTTTAAATGCCTTCATCATTTTCATTCCTCAATTAAAATTGATTAAATAGTATTTTTATCTTTACTAGTATATATACTAATTTGTTAATCTGCCTTCAAGTTCTTTGTCAAATCTATCTAAGAACTCTTCTTTTTTGTCAATTGGAATGTATGCGCCGCAAGCCATTGAATGGCCTCCTCCTGTGCCTCCAACACTGCCTGCAATTTCACGAATGATGTTGCCGAAGTGGATTCCGTCGTATGAGAGGAGTCTGGAGCATCTAAGAGATACTTTAATTCCATCATTTTCGGTTTGGGTAAATCCAATCACTGGTTTTTTCCAATTACAGTGTCCCAGTATCATTCCGGTAATTGTACCTACAATCTCGGGTTTAATGCCGGTTCCGTCGAAATATTGCAGGTTTTCAAGTTCAATTATACTTGAATTCTCATCGCTAGTTACTTTTTCTATTGCCTGGGCTAAATTGCGCCTGTGGTCTCTGCTAACGGCTTCAAGTTCTTCCAAAGCTAACGACCGGTCTCCTTTCAAAACTTCCATTGCTATTTTTTCTTCATGGTTTCTTCCGCAGGCGTTCATGGCTGTGGAAAATTCAGACCCGTCTCTTAAAAAACTGGTTCTGTCTTCTTTTATGAATGTGTATGAATCTCCAATTATTAACTGGGGAATGTATTGAACATATCTTCCGGGAACCACCTGTGAAATCATTCCGGATAAACGCTGATAAAGTTTGGCTTTTTCTTCCATATTCAATTCATTTAGGGTTTTTCGATGATGTTTTTCATCAATTTCAAGTTCTTCCAGTATGGCCATTGTTTCTTTTGTGTTGTTGGTAATGGGTAATCTGACATCACTGAAATATGAAAGGGCTATGAATAACGGACGGGTATTTCTTCCATAAATGTTGAGGTCATTTTTCATTACTTCGAGATATCCTCCGTCAATAGCGTCCTGTTGAATAATTTCATTCAATCCTTCAAAATGGCCGCTTTTTGTATTTTGCATATCTCCAATGGCGGATAATATTCCAATCCAGCTTAAATCTGTATATCCAAACTCTTTGGAAAGGAAATAGCATAATCCTCCTCCGCAAACATAATATGACCCATCAATTCCATGGTGATGAGGGTTAATTTCCAAATAATCGTAATCTTTGTCATTTTTATAGTTCAAATCCCTCAATGGAGGGTGATGATCTAAAATTATAATTTTTTGACCTTTTTTGGCTTTTGTATCTATTTTTTGGCCGGAACCCAAATCTGAAAATATTGTAAGTTCATGGGTCAGTTCCAGATTATCCAAAACATCCAAATTTACAAATTCAATTTCATGTTCTTTATTTTGTCGGTCTAAAATGGTTGATAGTATTGCGCCCGAACAGATTCCGTCACAGTCGATATGGGAGTAGACTTTTATGTCATCGGATGACTCGATAAGTTTTCTTGCCTCATGGTATTGTTCAGACATTAATTGTGGTATTTGCATATTAATCAGTTTCTCATGTTTTTAATTTCTAAACTAACTTCACGTATTAGCTCTAATTTTGTGCCTTCCCATTCCACAAGTATTCTTCCGGATTTTTCATACCATTTTCCAGGGTATGCAACTTCCTTTTGAACACTGTGATGCAGGCCAAGTCTTTTTACAGCTCTTTCTATTTCATTAAGACTAGGTTCTTTTACAGCATGCTCCTTTGCGATTTTACGCCCTTCCTTAAGTGTTAAATTTTTATCTAAATACTGTGGCCATATTGTAATCATATTTATCACCTATTCAATTTTTCAAATAAAAGTTCCATCATATCCGGCACGGTATAAGTGTCGGGATAGATATAATCAATATCATATTTGTCCAAAACCTTTGCGGTAATCGGACCGATACTGACAGTCAGCAGATTGTCATTCAACAGTTTTGCTAATTTATATTTGTCTTCAGCAATTTCAAAGAAATTTTCAACAGTCAATGGGCTTGTAAATGTTATAGCATCAATTTCCTTATTTTCAATTTTTGAAATAAGTTCACGAACCTTTTCATCATCCATTGGAAAAAGTGATTTGTAGGCTTCAGCAAGAATAACATTGTTTCCCAGCTTTTCCAATCCTTCCGGAAGAGTGGCTCTTGCAGATGCGGTTCTTGGAATTCCAATGGTTTTATCCGTGATTCCTCTTTTTGAAAACTCTTCAACCAATCCTTCTGCTGTAAAGTCATCCGGCATCAAATCAACTTTAACGCCCTGCTTTTCAGCCAGCTTGCCGGTTTTGTTTCCGATAACTGCCAGTTTGCAGTCAAGAGTTTCAATAAAACCTGGATAAAATTTATTCAATGAAACGATAGTTGTTGGTGATGTAAACACAATCCAATCAAGTTCATCTTTGCGGGCAACCAACTCTTTTAGGGAATCAGTATTAACCGGCTTTAAATCAAGTGTAGGTGCCAAAAAGGCTTCTCCACCTAATTTTTCAACAATTTCACAAGCTTTTTGTGCTCTGTCAATAGGTCTTGTAATTGCAACGACAGGTTTTGACATGGTAATTACCTTCATATTTTATAATATTATTATATTTGAAGTTGTTGATTTATATTATCTTTGATTGCAGTAAATGTTGTGAATGTAAACAATTATATATTATGATACTCTATTAATTATTAGGTGATAAAATGAGTAATGTATTAGTTACATATTTTTCAGCAAGTGGAGTAACTAAAAGGGTTGCTGAAAAAATTGCAGATGAAAACGGATATGATATATTTGAAATCGAACCTGTGGAAAAATACACTCCTGCAGATTTGGATTATATGGACAAACAGTCAAGATCAACCATTGAAATGAATGACAAATCATTTAGACCTCCAATCACAGGAACCTGTGATGTAAGCGGATATGACACAGTTGTCATCGGTTTTCCGGTATGGTGGTATACAGCACCTACAATCATCAACACATTCATAGAAAGCGTTGATTTGACCGGCAAAACAATTAAGGTATTCTGCACTTCTGGCGGAACCGGTGTTGACGGCTGTGTAAAAGACTTGCAAAATGATTATCCGGAACTTAATTTCACTAAGGGAATCAGGTTCGCAGGTGATGTTTCAAAAGCAAAAGAATGGATCGAAAATGAGTAAAAAAGTAGTTGTTATAAGTTCATCACCTAGAAAAGGAGGTAACTCCGATACATTATGTGATGAATTTGTAAAAGGGGCAAAAGATGCGGGTCATGATGCGGTTAAGTATTTTTTAGAAGACATTGAATTTTCATCATGTAAGGCCTGCTATAAATGCAAGACTCCTGAAATGAAATGTTTCCAGGATGATGGAATCTCTGAAATTCTCGACAACATGATGCAGGCCGACGTAATCGTGTATGCAACACCGGTATACTATTATGAAATGTGCGGGACATCGAAAATGTTTTTTGACAGATGCTATCCAATATTCAGGCATTTGGAAAACAAGGATATGTATATAATACTGGCTGCAGGCAGTTCATGTGGTGATGCCTTGACTGGAATTAGGAGCTTTATAGGCTTTTCAAAAAATCCTGTTGAAAAGGAAGTGTTTGAAGTCTTTGGTGATGTTAAATCTAAAAAAGATGAACTTAAAAAATTGTATGATGCAGGATTTAACTGTTAAAAATTAAATTAGGAAAGATTTGATCTTTCCTATCCTTTAAAAGGATTTGAACTGTTGTATTTTTGACCATCGACTGTTAAAGAGTAATCACCATACTCTATATTTCCGGAAACGCTTAATGAAGACACTGAACTGTCACCGGTTAATGTCCAGGTTGAACCTTCGGCCACATTCACAGTAGTGTTTCCTGTTGAATTAACTGATCCTTTAAACTCGGTGTTTTTCATAGTCCATGTTAAACTGCTGATTGAATCCACAATAACATTGCCGTTTATTTTTTCATTGTCGGTGTTAAGTTCAGCCACTCCGCCGTTGGATCCTTCACTTCCCCACTGGCTTTGTCCGGCAATCTCTAAAAATGTGCCACTGCCGAAATTCAATTCTGTATTGTCCAGATTGATAACACATGCAGTATTGGTTACATGAAACATTGGAGCCTGACTGTAAACTGATGAATCTTCAGGGATTGTCAGTTTGGAATTTTTAGCACTAAATTGGCTTGTTCCAACATCAGCATCTCCGCTCATACTCTGATATATGAACACTCCTCCAAGGTCAACCCATGTTCCGTCATCATCCTGTCTGTTACCTTGACTGTAGCCGGTAAAGTCACAGTCAGTCAGTTCGATTGAGTTTTTCCCTTCAATACATGCAATCTGGGATACGTATGATGTACCTTTTGTGTTTTCAGCAGTGATGTTTCCTGTGGAATAGATTAAAGGTGATCCTCTGCCGCTATCTTTGCTGACACCGGTGTTTATGTTGGAGTTTTTAACATGAACCTGACCTTCCCCACGGTCTGTTGCAAGAGCCGCACAGCTTTGACCATCAGTGCTGATTACAACATTTTCTGCAGTTATTTTACCGTTGTAAGTTGCGTCCAGACCTCTTGACTTATCGGAATGGGTGGTTATTTTCACATTGCTGATTTTTGCTTCAGTTGAACCTTCAACAGTGCTTTCACCTGCCTGCTCGCCGCCACCGTTTCCATTAGGAGCTGCTCCGCCATCTCCGGAACTGGGCATTTCAGGAGGTTGGCCTCCATCACCTGACCCTTGCGCTTCAGATGGTTGGCTTTCCTGGCCTGCAGAATCACTGCCGGATGAGGATGCTTCAGCGTTTGTTACAAAAATACCGTTTGACCCTTTGGAATTGGTATTGATTTCAACATTTGAAATGTCAAGTGTACCATTGGTATTTACAAGAATTGCGGAGTTGACTCCGTAAAAGTCAGCATCATCCCCACTGGTGGCTGTATCTCCTGTTTTATTAATGAGGGAACCTGCTAATTTTAAAGCCCCTCCATTTTTAATCAGAATTCCGTTTTCATCTGCACTTTCACTATGATATAATCCATTGTTTTCATCCAGACTCTTGGAGTCCACAACAAGGTTTCCTCTGTCTTCCAGCGCATTTGCATCAACACTGGCTGAAGATGTGGTCGAATTATTTGATAGGACAAATGCAATGGCACCTATAAGTATTACAATTGCAATTAGTGCAATCAATATTTTACGATTCATAAAAGTAATAACTCGCATGTCATATTTAAAAATTTTTATATTTTGAGAAATTAATTATTATCATGGATAAAAAATCAGCATTTTTCATCTTGTTGAGTGTAATAATATTGGCGGTTATGTTGTACTTTATAGGTCTTGATAATGTCATTGATGCATTAAAAGGTGCTGATTTAGGTTTAATCGCTTTGGC